>JAKBUF010000024.1 GCA_021844025.1 bacterium
CTCCTTCGGGCAAAAGCTCAAAAGCTCGACGTGTTACATCAAATAAAGCTATTCTTTTTGTCTGGAGGGTAATAGCTATATACTGCCCCGATGGAGATTGAATTAGTTTTAATGGAGAAAGCCCAAACGAAAAATACGTGTCTTCTTTACCAGCATCATAAACCTGAACAATATCGCCCCCCGGAGTAAGATAAAACACCGTTGAGCGCAATAGAGAAGGAGTGGTGGTAGATGATTTTCCTAAAACAGTAGTTGAAGCAATCCAATAATCAATCACTGGGCCCTTGGTAAGTTGTATTAAGCGATTCGGGTCCGATGGTTCAGCTTCTATTTCGCCACTTGTCTCTCCGCTTGGTAGTATGGTCCCACCAGAACCAGAAACATCTCCACCCACAGAAGATGAGGCAACTGGAAATGACCCGGGTAATGTCACCTGTGGGATCGTTTGAATTTTACGAAGTCCAAAAGTAACTCCGATCACGACAGCGACAAGGATAAATATAATAGCAACAATAAAAATTATTTTTCCTTTTTTTGACATAATACTAAAAATTCATATGTAAATGCTGATTACCAGAATCACTAGTAAACATATAATCTTGCGCGGTCTTCTCGTTTTTCGTATAACAATTATAATATGGGCCCCTACTATCTGAGGAAGGACTGCATCCAGCCAAACTATGACTCAGTGCCCCATAATATTTGAATTCGTAGTAAGCGTCAGCTCTTCCATTATTAAAATAGTCCGAGATTTTTTTATAATCAGTAAATGTTCCGGTTTCTGCCGTTACATCAGCAGATTGCCCAAGATAGTGATTAGAACTCGGGGCATGAGATCCGCCCGTTAGACTAGTTACGGTAAATTTAGGCAATGTCCCCTGTTGAACCAAGCGTTGGGCCTCAATAAGTTTTTGCAATAAATTCTGACTTAAGGTAACCGTTCCGCTAGGACCACCCGCTGTACATTCATATACCACCTGTTCAGTTCCATCACTCATTTTCTTTGTTAAAACATGACCGCTACTATCTTTAGCTGGATTATTCCCCCTACACCGTGCAGAGCATACCCACGGAAACTGTGAATTAGAAACTTGTTGAACAATACTATAAGGATTGGTCTTATCCTGTGGAAAACAAGACCCATTATTCGTTTGTAAAACACAAATCGCCCTTGACCCATTGTACCCCTTATTACAGTCATCCAGGAGCGTCTTAGCAAGAGAGGAGATTGTACCACCAGCTAGATTATTCGTACCGACAGGATCCTGTTGAGAAACATAACCAATGTCCGTTGGCACCCCCCCCAAATCAAGCGTGCTTAGTTGAATTTTATCAAGGGGCAAATCTTTCAATTGCACCAGGTCGGGATTAATAGTCTTTAGAATCACGTATGCTCCTGCTAAAAGTACAATGCCCCAAATAGCGCTTTGCATAATCTCTTTTGCCTCTCCTTGTTTTGCAGCATTACCCGGGTCAAGCGCGTATGAGATTCCTCCATAGACAATCATAACGATCGCAAGCACTCCCGCAATACTCAATGCGTAAATATATATTTTATTTATCATTGACGCGATTGATGAGGATTCGTGAGTAAACTCAGGTAGCTGCAGATCAGGGGTCGAGGAAGGAACGGTTGATGTTTGCGCGTGCACAAACAACACCGATCCAAACACCATCACCATAATAATAAGATATAGAAATATTATTTTTTTCATTGTATTAAAATTCTAAAATCAAAAATTAAATGGAAGTTGGAACTTGATAATTGAAAATTAAAATAAAATCAAAGATTTTATTTGACATACACCCTCTCGTAGGCGCTTGCTTTGTCCCACAGCGATGCGGTATTGGTAAGTGACACCTGAATATCAGCGGTCTGCCCCGCGTCTCCAGATTGGATAGTAAGTGAAAATGGATTACTAGATAGTGGTTGCACAGCTTGCCCATTTACCGTCCAGGTGGGGACCAAGCTTTGCGGAGCCGAAGAGAAAAATAGAGGAACCGCATACCAGGTTGTTTGGGTATGAGGAGCGAACGTGTCACCTATCGCGCGACGAACCAAAAGTAGCTGTCTGTCGGTAATGGGAATAGAAATGTATTTTTCGGCAAAATATCGTTCCCCCGTTTGAGAATCAAAGAAATCGGCCGCTATTTTTACGTCAATAGTATCACCGCTAAAGAGATTGTTTTTTATGAGAAGAGATTGCAGTCCAGTTCCCTTGCGAACCATTTCTCCCCCTACATACCAACGAACCTCACTATTACTAAGATCTATTACTCTCCCCTCATTGGGAGAATTTTGATCTATCATTTCAAATGAAACGCGAACCATACTATCTTTTACCGGCAATAACTTTCCTTCATACCACACGGGAGCATATACCTGTGATTTCCATGAAACCAAAAATTGAGGCCCCGCCGCATACGCAAATGAAGCATTCCAAAAAACGCCCATAACAACACCGCACAATAACAAACTAAACACGTATATGCGGGACATATAGATAAGTATAACAGATAACAACCAAGAATTTCAAACAATGGCAATGTTGGTACTAGTGCTACCATCCGCACTACCATTTAATTTTCAATATTCAATAATCAATTTCCAATCAATAGCTCAGTTATTTACTGGGTTAATTTTGAAAATTATTTCATTGAAAATTTACTAAAAATTGAAAAGTGGAGTTTGAAAATTTTAAGATATCTATTTCCCTTTTTTACTCATTTTCTTCAATACTTCTCCCGCGGTACCTAACTTTTCAAGATATTCTGGGTGATTCGTCATTACGATAGTATACACTGCCATAGTAGTACTAATGGGAAGCCATCCCAACATAGGAATTAACTCAATAAATTGAGAAACCGCATTACGTGAGATCATTTGGTCGGCCCCCTTAAAATACAAAAACAACAATGTGGTGGGGGCGAAAAATATACGAGTAACCCAAATACCATCAAAAACATCACCCACTACCGCCAAAGACATATAAAACATAACATCCACAGTATCAAAATAAGGACTTGGGCGATCTGGTTTTTCTTCCTCGTCTTGGGAGTCAGTAGTTTCATCAGCATCTTCTTCTAACTCCTCTTCTTCTGTATTAATCACCCCTGTCCCAGAAGAACCAAAACCCTCCTGAGATGAAAAACTAGCCCCGGCAGAAGGAGAAGACACACCAGATGTTTTTACTTTGGGAATATCTTGATTAGACATACAATAAATTTTAAGTTCCGAATTTTAAATTTTAATTTAATTCAAAACTTAGAACGAAATAGTGAAGAATTACTACTATAGCAATGATTCTTCCTCTCCTAATAATTGTTGGGGTTTGGTGGTAACAATCTTGTCTTCAAAATATGAGGCAACTACTTGCATGGCCACATGCCGCAACCCCGCAAAGAAAAGCCCCTGCCCCACCGCGGCTTCTAGTAAGAGATTTTTTTCAGCTTCGGTAAGCGCAAATGTTTTTGCCATAATATCAATGGTCGCGGGAGATTGTTTTAGTAACAACTGCAACGATGAGTTGGTAACTATTGGCTTTCCATACGGTGAATTCATAAAATCTTCCACGTCTTGGGTAATAGTAGTTAGCCCTAAATAATATTTGCGCCCTCGCTTGGCAAGTCCATAGAGAAACGCGGCTCCGTCTTGATATTTCATCATAATCCACGCCTCATCAATAACTAATATACGACGTTTCAACTGCGAACGAACTAGGTTCCAAATAAAGTTCAATACCACATACATAGCAATGGGGCGCAATTCTTCTTCTAAATCACGAATAGAAAATACCACCAAACGGTTTTTAATATCAATGTTGGTTCGTTGATTCACAAATCCCGCGTAACTTCCTTGGGTAAATTTATATAAACGCTCTGCTATCATTTTTCCTCCCTCCATATTACGAAGCACTGTTTCTAAATCAGAAAGTAATGGTGGCTCCATAGTTAAAAAATTCGGATTTTCGGGAGTAATGTCGTACGAAGCATAGGTTTCGGTAAGCGCGCGGTCTAATAAAGATTCTTCCTCAACACTTAAATCCCCTAACATAATTTTTATTAAACCGGTCAGTGTAAGAATATGAGACTTAAACACATCGGCAGGATCCTCTCCCTGAGGAACAATAGGAATATCAAACGGATTAATATGCTGGTCTGAGGTAAGTGAAATTTTAAAATAAGTACCCCCCACCGTGTCACATAAATTCTTATATTCGTTTTCCGGATCAATAACTAATACATCGGTTCCCATCATAAGAGAGCGTAGAATTTCCAGTTTGGTTGCGTATGATTTTCCTGACCCCGCTTTTGCAAAGACCACCTGGTTCGCGTTTTCTAATGAAAATCGGTCAAAAATAACGAGTCCATTATTGTGCAGGTTGATTCCATATAAGACCCCGCTTTCAGAAGTAAGATCCATAGAAACAAACGGAAAGAACGAGGAAACAGGCCCTGAATTGAGTGGGTTATGAATACCCAGTTTATCTTGACCCAATGGTAGCGTAGAAATAAAACCATCCATTTGCTGAAACACCGCGGGTTTTACGTACACCAACTTACTCTCAAACATATTTACAATCTGATCTTCAAGATCTTTTATTTTCTCCGGGGAATCGGCATACACCGTAATATATACCGACACATCAAATAATCGTTCTTGGGCTTGTTGGAGATTGTCTCGCAACGACTCAATATCGTTAAACGCTGTTTCTAACATGGGGTCTCGCACAAAACCCTTGTCTTGCCGATCGGTTATTTCTGCCTCCACTTGCGCCGCGCGTCGACGCAAACTACGCAATGCAAACGCGGTATCAACTGGGTGTACAAATATAGAAACGTCAAATAATTTTGAAAGATTAATAAGTGGAGAAAACCAACCGCTCGATAAATATCGCGGATATGAAAACACAAAAAATGTTTTGGAAAATTTATCTCCGATTTTAACACTGCTCTGGCTCACCTGAATAGCGGCGGGAGCAACCAGATTTTTTACATCCTTGGCGTCTTCTGGTTTTTGAGTTGTAATGTTTTGAGTGATATCTGACATAAAATGGATTTTGAACAACAAGTTTAGAATTTTAATTGCTACTTCTTAAGTTCCTTTTCAACCGTTTCTGGGTTATATAAGTTATAAAATAACTCTAAAAGCTCATCATCTTGTAGGGGAACGGCGCGAAGACCAATGCGCTCAATACCGTTTATTATTTCCTCAACTCGCTGTTTTACTTGCGCGCGCTTTTGAGCCGCTGATTCCTGATCTACTTCTTTGGTTGACTGTTTCTTTTTAGAAAACAAAGAGGAAATTCCGGTAAATCCCTTCTTTACATCAGCAAATGCCGCACCATCATAAGGAACAACCACAAAAAATTGCTTTGTCATAATTTCATTTTCTTTCACAAATCCCTGAATAAAAGAAATGTATTCAGACAATTGGTTTTTAAGCAATTCGTTTGGTTCGGCATTATATATTTCGCGCATTTTAGCGAGATAGTGTTCAATGTTGAGTTTACGAGAATGCACCACAATTTGAATAGAAAAATCCAGCGAGTTTAAGAAGTTCTGATATGCGCTGGTGATCATATCTTGCTCGTCTTCACTCTTAAGTTCAAAGTTGACCCCCGATACCATCACCACCGCGCGTACCCCTCCACTACGCAGCATAACAACGCCATCTTTGATTTCGTCTATTTCAACAAATTGCTGTGTTGCATCAGAAGGAAATGATTGGGACATACTAGTAAGTATACACTAAAATTATTCAATTTTAAATTTCAAATTTTAAATCAATTTTAGAATTTATAAATTTTCAAACACTCTTGCTTATAGTAGCCACAATTTTGCCAAAAATCATAGACAATTGGTTAGATTCATCCCACAAATCTCTTATTGTGTCTTTCTGTTCCGGTACAACTTCGCTTATAAGATGCAACCAATATTTAGTCTCTTGGGATTCTTTCTTACAGATATAAATTTTATTTTTAAAATCCTTTTTCGAACTGGCTCCGTTCGCCTCTTGATAATTAGCACCAATGCTTGTTCCAGATCTTATAAGCTGGTTAAGTAAAGGGTTTGTTATTGGCCCCGATTTTACATTTCTACAAAATTCTATGAGATTTTTTGAGAAGTTTATCGTCCTCTTCTCAAGATCGTAAGATGTGTGTCCTGTTTTGTTCATTTTTAAATTAAATTGAAACTTAGAACTTAAAATTTAAAATTACCGATAATCAATTCTCCGCGCGACTTCTTTTTCTCCCGTAATACGCCGAAACACCTGATACTGTTCTTGAATATCAGTTATTGATTTTTTAGGATGATTTTTTTCTCGTTGCGGAATAGGTTCCTTACGGGTAGTAAGGTCCTGCCACAACTTTCCCACCTTTGAAAAATCGGGAATAATATCTTTTAACTGCTGGCGCTGGTGTTGAACGGAGGGGAGTGTGGGAGCCGCTTCGTGCACCACGGGCATCTTCCATAAAAACAATCTTGGCCGCCAAGAATAACTAAATGCATACAAAACCACTTTATAAAGGGGTCTTCCGGCAATTTTTACAAACGCAAAACTTACCCCTGTTGAAATAAGAATGGTGGCTACTAATATCCACACCGGAAGAACAAGCACAAAGAAAAGCGCAAATGAGGCAAGTGATGGGATTGCAATAAATAAAAACTGCCGTATGGTAAGCGGCCCCACAATTCTACTCTCAAATTCAATAAACTGAGGAACAGAGAACTGCATAATAAGAACAGTATACCTGTTCAATTTTCAATTTACAATTACCAATTTCCAACAAATT
>JAKBUF010000005.1 GCA_021844025.1 bacterium
AGAGTAAAAAATGCAAGATATTTTGAGCCACCTCGCGGACTCGGACCGCGGACCTACTGTTTACAAAACAGTTGCTCTACCAGCTGAGCTAAGGTGGCGTCAGATATACATATAAATTAAATATGGTGCGCCGGGTTGGACTCGAACCAACGATGCCCATTGGGCGGCGGATTTACAGTCCGCTGGAATAGCCGCTATCCGACCGACGCATATATATTATTAAACCTCTTTTGGTGTTTTTGGTTTTTGGGATTTATTTCTTTAAAAAATCTTTTAATGTCCTTCCTTTTCGTAAGGTAAATTTTATGAGAACTTACTTCCGATGGAATATATCCTAGTATAGATAACAAATTTTGTAAACCCTCCAATAAAGGAAGCGAATAATTAGTAAAAGAAATTTGAATACCGTGCCGAATTTTATATACCGATCCATCTGTATCAAAAAAACCTCTTAAAAATCTTCTCATGAATACTTTCTGATAAAAAATCCATTGAGGGACTCCGATTTGTGATTTTACTTTATTACTCACCAGGCCTCCTTTAAAGAGCCACGATGTCGCTAATGTTGACCCTAGATACACAACCGTATAACCAGAACTTCGAATAGATATCTTTGCAGGAGCATTAAATATTCTCGAAACAAGAGCTTGTACGTATTTTGCGTAGTCCATTTCTTTATTTCCGAGCGTAACGGTTACTTGAAAATGTGAGACGTGCCCATCGCCCAACATCACACCAAAAAACTCCGCAAGATTGCCTGAGTATTTGTTCGGTAATCGTACATCAGAACGCTTCTTAAGATAATTCTTCTTAAGAGAAGGATTGGTCTGTATCCCCAATCGAACCAACCGTTGGAATACTGTTTGTTGCGCAATATTCAGAATCAAAGAAATTTCTCTGATTGATTTATTTTGTGTCACATATAACCGCCGCAATTCAGCGTGATTTTCTTTCTCTTCGTTTTTTGTCCATTTCCTTGCCATACTGCACAGTATAGCACAGAAAATCATGGATTACCATTGACCACTCCGCCACCCGTGCTTTTATTCTTATTCTGCGTCAGTCGTTTCCTCTTCTTTTTCGTCTTTCTTTTCTAGCTCGGCAAACACATGAAGAGAATTTTTCTCGTGTGCTTCCGTTTTCTTCTTTACACTATCCAATTTCTGAGAAACCGCATGATCAACTTTTAAAATTGCAACTCGGACTCTGCGTAATCCTTTTTCTAAAGAGGTTAGGATTTTTTTGTCCCACGCGTAAATCGTTTCACTTGAGATGTGAAATCGCTTGGATTCCTGCTCCTCTTGTTGAGCTTGTTCGCGTGCTACTGGGTAGGCACGCGCCAACAAATACACGATTCCCGCGCATGCCAATATAAATATTCCTTCTGCTACGTAAAGTCCCATATAATTAGTATTATGCATTATGTATCAAGTATCAAGGAGGGAGAGTTAATAAGCTCTCCCCCACCCCTTAATACTTAATTCTTTATATAGCGTGTTATATTTCGTATCGGCAAAAACGTTCAATCTTGATGTTTTCTCCAATAGTTGCAATTGCTTGTGTAATACAATCTGAAATCGTTTTCGATGGATCTTTAACGAATGGCTGCGCCGCTAATTCTTCAACGGTCTGCGGATTCATAGATGCAATTTGCATGGCAATGTGGTGAGCTAATTCTTTAAAAGAATCATTTTTTGCCACAAAGTCTGTTTCACAACGCATTTCTAGGAGCACGCCAATGCGCCCCCCGTGAATGTATGCCTCTAAATATCCGGCTCCGGTTTTTCTTTCTCCTTTCTTTTCTGCTTTTGCAAAACCTCGTTCAAAAATAAGCTGTTTTGCTTTTTCTATATCTCCCCCTGCATCATCAAGCGCCTTTTTGCAATCCATCATGCCTGCACCTGTTTCTTCGCGCAGACGCACTATATCTTCGTGTGCCATATATATGAGTTTTAAAGTTATAAAGTTGAAAGTTTTAAAGATTTATTTCACCACATCTCGCAATGTCCTATAGTGAAACTTGTTTCTGCTATTTGGTTTATAAAGTATACCCATCTCCAAAACTATTTACCAAGATGCGAGATAAGTGAATCTATAACCCATGCAATAGAAGCCTTGGAATGATCATTTGCGGGAATGAAGTATGAGAATTCATTCGGATCATCGTCGTTATCAATAATTCCCACAATTTGAATCTTTTTAATGCGTGCTTCATTTAACGCGGTTTTGTGCCCACGCACAGAACTATCTACCACAAACATAATATCAGGAACGCCTGCAAAATCTTCAAGTCCCTTAAATTTATGTTCCATTTTTGAAACTTCACGTTCCATAAGTAATCGTTCGCGCTTGGTATATTTAGCAAAGGCTCCTTCTGCTAATCCTTTTTTCTGCTTTTTAAAATACTCCAAACGTTTTGAGAGTACGCTAAAATTAGTAATAAGCCCACCAATCCATTTATCTACTACAAACGGACAGTTTCCCAATGCTGCCGAGAGCTTTTCAATGCTTTCACGCGCCGCTGCTTGGGTGCCTACTAATAAAATATTCTTTCCCTCTGTTTTGTTCTTTTTAAGGAACTGGGCAACTATTTCAATTGCCTGCACGGTTTTTGTAACATCAATCAACTCTATACCATTGCGTACGCTAAAAATATAATCACTAAACCGAGGATTTTTCCTCGATTTTTTGTGCCCATAGATAACGCCTGCCTTAGTCATTGCGACTAAAGTATCATCATCAATAGGAGTTTGTTGCAACGCAAACAAGGACGCGAGTTGATCGTTTTTCTTTTCCTCACCGGCATTGGCTTGTATTGCCCCTGTTTTTTCTTCGTGTGCCATAACTTTGTATTAATTTTATTTATTTCGACGGTTGTGATGGTATCAAAAAAAACATGAAAAATCAAATAAAAAGGTGCTGAACTTTATCTAACATTCAGCACCTCACCTACGTAAGTTTTGCGGCCGGGACCGCTATTATAGGATACCCATACAGAGATCTGTATGTGATAGCCCGGATCACATGACATCAGCATAGCAGAAAACATCACTCTGAAAACGCGGGGGACCTTCCGGTTCTCGCGGAAGGAAAACCAAACAACAATAAGAATTCGCGAGCTTCTTTTGTTGATCAGTTGGGATGAGGATTGCGCTTGCTGTTATCTATGCGGGTACTAATAGTAATTCATGTATTTGTATACGCATGAATTATACTTGCCCCTGTTTTTTCAGCAAATACAAATGGGTACTATCAAGCAGTATAAAAAATATTTATTTGTGAAGCAAGTTTACTTTGTATTCCTCCACTGTTCTATTCTCTTATGATCTCCTGAGAGTAAGTCTTTGGGAACTCGCCACGATTTTTTCTTATTTTTACTGTCTGGGTAATATACTTCCGGACGGGTGTAGGTTGGGTAACTTCCTTTTATATCTTCAAGGGATTCAGTTTTTCCTAATACTCCAGGGATAAAGCGAGAAACCGCGTCTATAACCATCATAGCGGGTATTTCTCCCCCGGTGAGCACTACGTTCCCAACCGAAAGTTCTTCATCTGCAATATATTGAGCGACTCGCTCATCAACGCCTTCATAATGACCACAAATAAATATTACATGATCATATTTTGTTAGCCGCTTTGCTTCTTGTTGGGTAAAAAGTTTTCCTCTAGTGCTAAATAAAATAGTCCGGATTTTTGGTTTCTTTTTTGTGCGAGTGTTGTTCTTTATAACTTTTAACTTTAAACTTTGAACTGCCGCGTGTATGGGCTGAATCTGCAATACCATTCCTGGTCCCCCGCCATATGGTTTTTCATCAACTTTATGATGTTTTTTATCGTTGGAAAAATTACGCAATTGATATGCCTGTACGGAAAAAGTTTTGTTTTTTTGTGCTCTTCCTAAAATAGACGTATTAAAATACGAATTAAAAAGCTCGGGAAATAAGGTTAGGACGTGGAAAACCATAGGATAATTTTCAATTTACAATTTTGCAATTTCCATTAAATTTTCAATGAAATAATTTAAAATTGGTTCGTTGTATAATTGGATAATTAATTGGAAATTGATAATTGATATCCGAAAATTTTTATGCCCATTCATTAAACCACAAACCCCGTTCTTTTAAAAGAAACGGGGTTTGGAGAAACAATAAAAATTGTTTTAAAGATTTTTCAATTCTTCCATTGCTTTATCAACATCTGAAGGCTCTTCGCTTACGTGTTGACGAGGCATGGGACCTCCTTCCGGTTCAAGAATCTTGAGATTTACGCGAGCATTATTCTTCATACCCACGATACGCAACAAGGAACGAATTGATTTTGCAGTCGATCCCTGGCGGCCCACTATCTGACCCATGTCAGCGCGGTTCACTTTGAGAGTGAGTAATACTCCCATCTCGTCAATTTTTCGTTCGACTACCACATCGCTGGGGTTGTCTACGATTGATTTTACGAGAAATTCAAGAAATTCTTGGTCTCTGAATTTTTCCATGAATGTCTGTGTTTCTTGATTAGCGACCTTTATTATAATCTTTCAGTAATAATTTTATTCGGCAGCCGGTGCTTCTATTGCCGCCTCGGCTACTACTTCGGTTGCTGCTTTAGCAACTGGCTCGGTAGATGGTTGCGTAGACGGCTCTTGCTTTGACTTTTTATGCAGAGGAATTTTGGCTCCTTCTAGGACTTTCGCGGTTATTAAAATATTGTGTACTGAATCAGTTGGAACGGCACCTGATTTTATCCAGTGTTGTACGCGATCCTTATTTACCAAAAACTTATTGGTATGCGGATTGTACCAACCAAGGTCTTCTAAAAATTTACCGTTTAGTTTGTCGCGTTTTTCATTCACCACAATGCGGTATGAAATCTGCTTCTTTTTCCCAATCGGACGTAATTTAATTGCTAACATGAATATAAATTTAGTTCTGATATGTAAAGTATAGTACGCGAAAATGTAAAAGGAGTCAAGGATAAATATTTGCTACGATTTTCAGTTTACAATTTTGCAATTTTCATTAAATTTTCAGTTATATAGTTTTAAAATTGAATTATTGAGACTTGATTGGAAATTGATAATTGAAAATTAAAAATTAAAAATTCTTTCTCTTACACCATTTTCAGAGAAAGTACCTTTGACCCCCCTCCCTCATCCATCGTCACTCCATATAAAATATCTGCCGCTTCCATAGTCACTCGGTTATGGGTTACCACCACAAACTGTGTGTGAGACGCAAATGTTTTAATAAGCTCACTGAATCGACGCGAATTTTTTTCATCTAATGCACTGTCTACTTCATCTAACACCAAAAACGGAGGCGGGCTTACCGAAATTAATGCAAATAGAACCGCTAGAGATACAAGACTTTTTTCTCCTCCCGAGAGCATTTCTAGGCTCGTTATTTTTTTCTGTGGAATAGAGAGATCAATATCAATTCCGAACGCCTCTTCTTGGGTCTCTTTTTCTTCGTCTTCACCCATAGACGTTGTCGGTGTGGTAGACTCTTCTCCCTCTGGGATTACTGTATTTGTTTTTTCTTTTTGCATTACTTTCATTTTTCCAAATCCCCCTCCAAACATGAGGCGGAAGAAATTATTAAACTCTTCATTTACTTTTTTGAATGACTCGTGAAACTGCGTGGTTATTTTTTCATCTAACTCATGAATTAAGGCGAATAGATCAGTTGATGCTTTTTCGAGATCCTGTGACTCTTTGGTAAGGTGCGTATAATGTGCCTCAACTTCCTGTGCTTCTTTTATAATGCTTTCATCTATATCTCCAATGCTGGTTATTTCTCCCCGTAATCGCATACTTTCTCGCTCCCTTTCTGCTAATTCTTGTTCGCTGGTAATTGGAGTAAATGAATTTTGGTGCGCGTGGCGTGCAAAATTTTCATATAACCCTCCAACCGATGCAATATAATTACGCAGTTCTTCTTGTTTGTAGGTGTTTTTTTCCTGATCAAACCGAATACGTTCTATGCGTTCTTCAACCTCACGTATGCGCCCACGTGTTTGTTCTAGTTTTGAAAAAGCTTCTTTGTACCGAGTGTTAAATGTTTCAAAGCCGTGAGATACCTCTTGTTCTTGATGTTCAATAGATTTTATATTCTCTTCTATGGCGTGTACCGCTTGTACTAACTCTTCTTTTTCTTGTGTTCTTTTGTGTGTGTTGTCTGGGATATTATTTTTTTCTTGTTTGGTCTCGTACAACTGCTCAATGTGCTCCAGAGCAGTACGTAACAATTTTTTAATACCCTCAAATTCCCCTTGTTCCAGAGCTTGTTGCAAAGTGCTTTTAACACTCTGAAGGGCCTTTTTTGCCTCGTCTAGAGAAATTGATCCGTGCTTTTCTTGCGCATGTGTATGTTCTAATTCAGCTTCCACACGATACAATTGCCGCTCCAGTTCAGATTTTTTATTGAATAATACCCGTTTCTGTTCTTGAATATCACGCATGTTCTGCGATGAAAGCGACGATTTTTCTAATTCATACAACGCACGTTGTTCTTCTTGTTCTTGATTTTTAAGGTTTAGTAATTGCTCTTCATGCTGTGGCAAAGGTTGTGTAATACGCTCTGCTTCGTGAGTCAGTGTATGTATTTTACTCGCAAATATGTGGGTTTCTACTTCTTGTAATCGTTGTTCAATTTCACTTCTTTTTTCCCAACGCGATGTTTGGCGCTTCAGCATGCGCAAACGTGGACCCACCTCTTGAATCATTGCTTGTATTTTTTCTAGATTAATTTTGGTGTTTTTTAGTTTGCGTTGACTTTCTGCTTTTTTTAATTGAAACTCGCGTAATCCTAAAATTTCCTGCACCATCATCATGCGTTCTTGTGGAGATGCTTTTACAAAAATATCCCCTGATCCTTGCCCAATAATGGTAAGACCACGTGTACCCAATTTTATTTTTGAAAAGAAATCAATAATATCTTTCAAACGCACTTCAGCATCGTTAATAAAGTATTCTGAGTTACCGGTGCGACTTACCTTACGAGTAATCACCACCTCTTTAAAATCAACGGGTAACTTTCCAAGCGCGTTATCAAACACCAAACTCACCTGCGCCTGGGACATGCGAGGTTTTTTTGTACTTCCCGCAAAAATAAGATCTTCAATTTTTGCTCCGCGTAGATTTTTTGCCTCTCGCTCTCCCAACAACCAACGAATAGCATCAATAACATTTGATTTTCCCGAACCATTCGGCCCCACAACCCCCACAATACCTGCTCCAAATTCAAAAATAGTCTTTTGCGCAAAAGACTTAAATCCATTTACTTCTAAGCGTTTTAGGAACATGGTGTTTAAATTTTCAAATATCAATCCGCTATCTGGCGGACCAATTTACAATCAATGATCAATTATACAATTATCCAATTGAAAATTCACTGGAAATTGACAATTGGAAACTGAAAATTATGAATATTTTACTCTTCTAGGCTTTCCAGTGCATTACGCGCGGCCTCAACTTCGGCTTCTTGTTTTGAATACCCTTTCCCCTGCGCAACTTGTTTGTCTTTAATAAATACTCCTACCACAAATTCCTTACGGTGGTCAGGTCCTGATTGTGAAATGACTTGATATCCAGGGGTGGTTTTAAATTTTTCCTGCGCGCGTTCTTGAAACAAGCTCTTGGCATCTTTAAATAGCTGCTTTTCTACAATTTCATCTACGTGAGAAAACACCTGCTGTGCAATAAATTGAGCAGCAATTTCGTACCCTTGGTCAAGATATATGGCCCCCAACAATGCCTCAAACGCATTAGCTAAAATTACCTCGCGGGCGCGGCCGGTGTCCTTCTCTTCTCCGCGAGAGAGTAATAAGTAGTCTCCTAAAGAAATATCGCGAGCGATTTGGGCAAGTGATATATAATTTACCATTGCCGCTCGAACGCTGGTTAAATATCCCTCGTCTTTTTGAGGATATTTTTTAAACAAGGCTTCAGTAATTGCCAGTTCTAAAACTGCGTCCCCTAAAAATTCCAGCCGTTCATTATGTGGCAACGGCCAATCCTGATTTTCATTTAAATATGAGCGGTGCGTGCATGCCTCATGCAAGAAATCAATTTTATGAAATGTAACACCGATTTGTTTTTGAAATACACTAAAATCTGGAAGCATTGATTTGGGATTTTCAAATATCTATTTATTTCTCATTCTTTTCTTTTTCTCCCGACTCTTTGTCGATTTGTTCAATTTGCTTATATACCGTACCTAAAACACCGTTAATAAACCGTCCGGAGTTAATACCTCCGTAGTTTTTAGCTAATTCAATTGCCTCATTAATTGCCACTTTATAGGGAACCTCATCGTGGTTTGCATACATGAGTTCATATACCCCAATACGCAATACATTCCTGTCTATAAAGGTAATTTGATCAAACGGCCATTCAACTGCCGACGCCGTAATGACCCCATCAATTTCTTGGAGGTGTTGGGTTATGCCTTTTATTATATTCCACACAAATTCTGGCTCATCAATCCCGGGACCGAATTCGCCCATGTTGCGTTGCACAATTCCAACCAGATCGGTCTGTTTTCCGGAGAAATCCCATTCATACAACGATTGTAATACGATTGAGCGTGCGAGATGACGGGTAGCCATAAATGTATAAAATTTTCAAATATCAATTTCCAATTTTCAATCAATGAATTAAATAATCAATTAAAAAATTATCTAAATGAAAATTCACTGAAAATTGATAATTGGAAACTGAAAATTGGAGAAATAATTTCTATTTCTTTACCTTGATTTTTCTTCCTCGGTAATAACCACAGTGTGAACACGCACGATGCGAAAGTACCGGATGTTTACATTCCGGACACGGGGCAACGTGTTGTTTTGGTTTTAACGCTTCATGTGAGCGGCGGCGTCCTACTTTAGAACTCGTATGATGCCGCATTGGTACTCCTCCCATAGTATAGATTTAGTGATTAGTGATTAGGGTCTAGTGGTTAGTGAAAATGCAAAAAAACAATAAATCACTTACCTCTTTTTTTTATTGTAGACAAAGACCCAAGAAAAGTCAAACGATGTATGGAGCTAGGGCCGTGTTTTTTAATTGCTCGGTAGTGTTTTTTGGTTCCGTATCCTTTGTGTTCATGAAACGCATAGTGTGGATAATTTTTGTGCATGCGGAGCATATATCTGTCTCGTAATACTTTTGCTACAACGGAAGCAAGTGATACCGCGGGGACTAATTCATCTGCTTTTGGAAACCCACACACCAGAATAAGCGATTTTTTAGGGTCTCTTTGCGTTCGCTTGTTTGAGGTGTGGGTAAACCTCCTTTTGTCAACAAAAACTTTTAGTCCACCGTCAAGAATTACTTCTACTTGATCCACCACCTTAAACTTTGATTGGGTCTGTAACTTATCTATTGCCCTCTGCGCCGCTTTATTGCATGCGCGAGATATATTTATAGTATCTATCTGTTTTGCGGACGCGCTTGCATACGCATAAGGCACATTTTTTTGTATCCATAAAAACCACTCTTCTCGTTGTATGGGAGTAAGTTTTTTTGAGTCCGTTAATTTTTTAGGGGCATTGGTTTTTTTAAAAAGGGTTTTGTGGTTTTTGGGAAGTAACACCGCTCCCACATATACACTCCCCGCCAACGGTCCCCTGCCCGCTTCATCTATACCAATAATATGGCTCTTTTTAGACATAAAACAATGTTCTATTATTACATATTTTTTATAATTTTGCGTTTCAAAATTGTATAGGTATAATACAAGCAATCAACCACCTCCATGCCATCCAAATTCACCCACCCCGTAAAATTTTCACTTCGTTCAAATTACACGGGGCAAGTTTTCATGTTTACTATTGTTAATTAGAGCCTATGAAAAATCAATTTGTACATCTCCACGTACATAGCCACTACTCCCTCTTGGATGGGTTGGCAAAAATTGAAGACCTTGTAGCACGCGCAAAAGAATTGGAAATGGAATCAATCGCGCTTACGGATCATGGTAATGTATATGGTGCGGTTGAGTTTTATCAAAAAGCAAAAAAGGCTGGCATAAAACCCATACTCGGCGTAGAAGCATATATTGCTCCCAAGAGCCGGTTTGATAGACAAAACGGAGGTGGCAAGTATTACCATATTACTCTGTTAGCAAAAAATAATACGGGGTGGAAAAATATTTTGGAACTAGTTACTCTCGCAAATCTTGAGGGTTTTTATTATAAACCTCGTATTGATAAAGAACTTTTACAAAAACACCACGAAGGAATTATTGCGCTTTCGGGATGTTTAACTGGAGAAATTCCCCGTTTACTCGCGGAACATCGCGTAGAAGACGCACGCGGCGTTGTTCGCTTTTATAAAGAATTATTCGGCGGCGACTTTTATATGGAAATTTGGGACCAAAAACAAATTCCCGAAATGCAAAACATACGCCCCGCGGTGGTACAGTTGGCACGAGAAGAACATATTCCCCTCGTTGCTACGCAAGACATGCATTATTTGCGTAAAGATGATTCGTTGTATCACGATATTTTACTTGCCGTACAAACCGGCAATAAATTGAGCGATGATGACCGTCTTACGTTACGTGCGGGAGATTTCTCTATGCGTTCTCCACAAGAAATGGAAGAATTATTTTCTGAGTTTCCCGAAGCTATAGAAAATACACATATCATTGCAAATAAATGCAATGTGGAAATAGAGCTGGGAAAAACATTTTTGCCTAAGTTTCAGGTTCCCGATGGCAAAACTCCTACCGCGTATATGCGCGAACTTATTAATGCGCGCATACATGAACGATACCCCGTTATAACCGATGAAATTCGCCAACGTCTGGAATATGAACTGGGGGTTATTGAAAAAATGGGTTTTGAAGATTATTTCTTGATTGTGCAGGATTTTGTGAACTGGGCAAAAGACCGCAAAATTGTAGTAGGACCTGGCAGAGGAAGCGCGGCGGGGAGTATTGTTTCATATATATTACGTATTACCGACGTAGACCCTATACAATACGATTTGCTTTTTGAGCGTTTCTTAAATCCTGATCGTATTCAAATGCCAGATATTGATATTGATTTTACCGATGTGCGCCGCGACGAGGTTATGGGATATTTAGAAGAAAAATACGGGAAACGCAATGTGGCACATATTATTACGTTTGGAACTATGGCGTCGCGCGCGGCAGTACGTGACGTCGGGCGCGCGTTGGGACTCTCTTATGGATTTTGCGATCAGGTGGCAAAATTAATTCCATTTACTACCGAACAAACGCGCCGTCCCCTTTTGGAAATGGTTGAGGAAACACCCGATCTTAAACAACTCTACAACACCAATACCGATGCACGAAAACTTATTGATGCCGCTTCTCGCTTAGAAGGAGTAGCGCGCCATGCTTCGGTGCATGCGTGCGGTACGGTGATCTCTGAAAAACCGCTCACTGAATATATTGCACTCCAAAACGCACCCCAAGACGAAAATGTTATTATTACCCAATTTGAAGGACACACTATTGAAGCACTGGGTCTTTTGAAAATGGATTTATTGGGACTCAAAAACCTTACCATTATTGAAGAGGCTTTGCGTCTTATTAAAACCATACATGGAATTGATATTGATATTTCAAAAATTCCACTTGACGATGAGGCAACATTTAAAACACTGCAACGAGGAGACACTACCGGTGTGTTTCAGTTAGAATCAAGCGGCATGCGACGCTACCTCAAGGAATTAAAGCCAACCGAGCTGGAAGATATTATTGCTATGGTTGCGTTGTATCGTCCTGGTCCCATGGAACTGATTCCTCAATATATTGCACGTAAACATGGGCGTGAAGAAGTTACCTATTTACACCCGAAATTAGAACCCATTTTAAAAACCACACACGGAATTGGAATTTATCAAGAACAAATGATGCGTATTGCGCGTGACTTAGCGGGGTTTTCGCTAGCACAAGCAGACACGCTACGTAAAGCAATTGGTAAAAAAATAAAAGAACTCCTTGATAAACAAGAGATGCTGTTAATAGATGGTATGATTGCAAACGGTATAGACAAACGTACCGCGCGAAAAATTTGGGATTTATTTCCCCCGTTTGCGCGTTATGGATTTAATCGCAGTCACGCGGCGTGTTACGCGTTCATTGCGTATCGCACTGCATATTTAAAGACTCACTACCCCATTGAACTTATGACCGCATTATTTAATGCTGATCGGGGAGACATTGATCGAATTTCATTTTTGATTTCTGAAGCGCGCCGTTCGCGTGTTGGTATTTTACCCCCCGACATTAACCAGAGTTACGCATTGTTTATGCCAGAAGGAAATGCGATTCGGTTTGGACTTACCGCTATTAAAAATGTGGGAGAAGCAATTGTTGAAGAAATTATTCGAGAACGTCAACGCGGTGGACCGTTTAAAAATTTTGAAGATGTACTTACCCGCGTATTACATAAAGACCTTAATAAAAAATCTCTAGAAAGTATGATTAAGGCGGGGGTGTTTGATAGTTTGGGAAATGAGCGACAAAATTTGTTAGATAATTTAGATATGATTTTGCAATTTGCCCAACAAGCACGCAAACATACCGCCGCTATGCAACATAGTTTGTTTGGCTCAACCGCAACTCCCGCCGGTATTCGCATACAATTACGCGCTACCCCGCCCGCAACCATGAACGACACGTTGTTTTGGGAAAAAGAATTACTTGGGTTTTATCTTTCTGACCACCCCCTAAAAGCATATGAAAAAACACTAAAGGAAAAACAGGTAACGCCAATTAAAACCGCGCTTGCGAAAGGCGCAAGTAACGCGCCAGTACGGCTAGCAGGCGTGGTGACCGCAATAAAAAAGATCATTACTAAAAATAAAAAACAGATTGCGTTTGTGACTATTGAAGACACCAGCGACGCAACCGATATTATTGTGTTTTCAGAAGTCTTAGCGCGCAAACCGGAAGCATGGCAAGAAAAAAATATTTTAATTGTACAAGGAAAACTTTCTGAGCGAGACAATGAAACTAAGATGATTTGCGAACAGGTGATCAAACTCAACTAATGTTGAGTTTGGTAGTGATTAGTGGTCAGTGACTAGTGGTTAGTGAATTAATCTTACATTCGTGACGATCGTCAGAAATGTAAGAAAAAAATAAACCCGAACAAACTACGTTCGGGTTTTGAATTTTATGCCGCGCGTAGGGCCGCGGGACTATCACCATAAAAATTATAGCAAAGTCGTTGATATACCCAGTCCCAGCGAAAGTTGTCCCATTTAAGTGCCCGGACACATAGGTCACCAAAACCATTGTGATATATAGTGCCCCAGAAGAATATAGTTTCCTTTTTCCATTCTTCGGGGATGTGTTTGGGGTTGGCAAGTAACCAATCCAACACATTTGTATTGAGGGCTGACTTGTTTTTTAATTCCTCACTAAGTTGCTCTCCACTTACACTACCATTAGTTTCCTGTTGTTCATTCAAATATAATCTAACGGCAGAGAGACTAAATTGAAATAGGCCATTCCTACAATGCCTGACGATCTTCCAGCCACTCGGGACAAACGGATCAGTATCGCAGTCAATTAAGTCTTCAATTTTTTTGATCTCCGAAAGACCGCGGATAACATCATGAACCAATGAAAGTGTGTTTCCAGAAGATAATTTTTTAATATCTCCGGGTGTCCATGGTCCACTGGTTCCAGAATTTCTTCGAAATGCCATAAAAAGTTCATTAATAAGCGGAAATGATACATTAAATTCAGACATGATTGTCCTCCTTTTTGTGCAACGGTGTTTCAAAACGAAACGATGTTGCTGGTTATTGGTTTTGTTTTTTGTTTACTCCCCCTGTTACGCACATTCCGGAATATCTACGGACACTCTGATATCATAGAGCTATGCGTCAGAAACACACAAAGAACCTTTCCTTCGTTGAACGTAAGGAAATAGAGTACTTCATAGCAAAAGGATATAGTGGTCGAGCTATTGCTCAGATGCTCCATCGAGGAAAAAGCGCTATTTATACAGAACTACAACGAACGGTACCTTATAACGCACGACTCGCACAGCAGTATGCACGAACCATCTTGAAGAATCGAAAATATCAAAAATACCACATAGAAGCAGTGCCAGATCTCAAACAGTATGTGATTGAGAAATTACAGGACGGATGGGCTCCTGAGGTGATTGCGGGACGTATGCAAAAAGATCATCTCCCTTTCTATGCCTCCAAAACCTCTATCTATGACTGGCTCTATTCGGTCTGGGGACAGTCATATTGTCACTATCTGTATACGCATAGATATGGACATAAGAAACGAAGAATACAGAAAGCATCTCGAGTAATGATTCCATTTCGAGTAGGAATTGAGCACAGAACTGCGGGCGCCACGAATCGTTCGCGTTATGGGCATTGGGAAGCAGATACGATCATATCAGGAAAAGGAGGGCGGGGTGCCTTACTCACGACCCAAGAACGGAAGTCACGGTATGTAACGATTATCAAATCATCTTCACTCTCTGCGTATGAGGTTGCCAGTCATCTGCAACATCAGATACTACAGCTAAAGACTCAGAGCATCACCTTTGATAACGGGATTGAGAACAAACAACATCATATAATTGGAGTACCTACATTCTTTTGTGAACCGTATAGCTCATGGCAGAAAGGAAGTATTGAAAATGCCAATCGATTAATACGGAGGTTCGTTCCCAAGAAAACCAATATGCGCTATATTACTCAGAGACACTGTGATGCCATTGCCACGTATATAAACAAAAAACCCCGCAAGATATTGGGGTATGCCAGTCCGTATGAAGTCGCCATACGGGGTAACTTATTTACACTACAGAGTGTCCGTAGATAGGGGTGAATTTGCCTTAAATTCCTAATATAATTGTATACACATATACAATATGTGTCAAGTGTTTCGGTGTACAAAAGACCCGCTTTTCTGCTACACTATTTCCATGAAACAATCAAAAGGATCTTCCTCCGCTAAAGCTACGGACGGACAAAGTAAGCAAATTTTCAAGGTTCGTCACTCACTCTCTCACCTGCTGGCGACCGCGGTGCTGGAACAATACCCCAAAACTAAGTTGGCCATTGGCCCCGTTATTGAAAATGGATTTTATTATGACGTAGACACGGATAAACACGGGTTAAATGACGCGGATTTATCTGAACTAGAAAAGCGCGTGAAAGAATTAGTTAAGCAAAAACTAGAATTTAAAAAGGAAGCGGTTACCTACGCACAAGCAAAAAAAATATTTGCTGACCAACCATACAAATTGGAACTGATTGAGGAATTAAAGAAAAATAAAAAACCGATTACGATCTATACCACATACGGAAAAACTGATCAGTATACATCCGCGTCTCGTGCGCATAAATCGGTGTTGTTTGTAGATTTATGTTCCGGACCTCATATAAAAAATACCTCGGAAATAAATCCTGACGCATTTAAGCTCACACATCTTGCAGGAGCATACTGGCGTGGAGATGAAAAGAACAAAATGCTTACTCGTATATATGGCGTTGCGTTTGCAACCAAACAAGAACTAGAAACTTACTTACACAACATAGAAGAAGCAGAAAAACGAGATCATAGAAAATTAGGAAAAGAATTGGATTTATTTCATGTGGACGATGAGGTGGGACTAGGGCTTCCTTTGTGGCACCCAAAAGGAGCGCTCTTATGGCGAATCGTAGAAGAATTTTGGTATAAAGAACACCTCAAGAACGGGTATGATTTGGTACGCACGCCACATATTGGAAGTCGCCACCTATGGGAAACGTCGGGACATTGGGGATTTTACAATAAATCAATGTATCCCCCGCTTGAGGTTGGGCAAACCCTTGAAGAGCTCCAGCAAAAAAAGAAAGTTGGTATGTCGGAGCAGTATCTGCTAAAACCGATGAATTGTCCGTTTCATATACAGATTTATAAGAACAGCCCCCATTCGTATCGTGAATTTCCGTTCCGATGGGCGGAATGTGGCACCGTATATCGATTTGAAAAAAAAGGAGAACTCTCGGGACTTACGCGCGTGCGCGGATTTACGCAAGATGATGCGCACATTCTTTGTCGCAAAGACCAGGTAGAAGAAGAATTAAAGCGTGTCATTGATTTTATTTTGTTTATTTACGAATCGTTTGGTTTTAAAACACAAGACGTACACGTATATTTGTCACTTCGCGATCCGAAAAATAAAGATAAGTATGCCGGCAACGACGCGGGATGGAAATTTACCGAAACCATGTTGCGCAAAGTAGCAAAAGACAAAAAATTAAACTTCACCGAAGAATTAGGAGAAGCGGCGTTTTATGGACCAAAGCTTGATTTTAAAATAAAAGACGCGATCGGTCGCGAGTGGCAATGTTCAACATTACAGTTTGATTTTAACTTGCCGGAACGATTTAATCTGACATTTATTAACGAAAAAGGAAAACAAGAACAACCGTATATGTTGCACCGCGCCTTATTCGGGTCATACGAGCGATTTTTGGGACTTTTAATAGAACATTATGCGGGCGCGTTTCCAGTTTGGTTGGCTCCGGTGCAAGTCGCAATTTTACCGGTATCGGACAAGCATGAGTCATACGCAAAACAAGTTATACAAACCCTGCGCGCTCAAGAGATTCGGGTGGAGTTATTTGGGCAAAATGAAACATTGGGCAAACGTATTCGTGAAGCAGAGATGAAAAAAATCCCCTATATTTTAGTTATGGGAGATAAAGAAATAGAGAGTAAAAGTGTAAACGTGCGAACTCGTGGACAAAAAGAAACTGAAACGGTTTCTGTTGAGAAATTTATTGAGAAAATTAAAAAACAGAATTAAAAACATTCTCACATTCTTGAGAATGTTGGAATGTTTTGTGAGAAAATTCTATTTGAAATTTAAAAAAGCACCTCGTGAAAATGAGGTGCTTTCGTTGAAGGATCGTTTACCCATAGTATCCGCTTTTTATCAAAGCTGATACGACGCGCCAGGTTAGTTCTGAGAGTTGTACATCGACTAACCCAGTAAAGGGAACATATCGAGCTTCGAGGTTTCGGTTCAGAATAATGTCCCCTCGCAGAGAGACCTGGTACACAATCTCTTTTATCTCTCTGTGTGAGTGTGGAGTGGTGCCAATAAATACTCCATAGATATCGCCAACCTTTGTTACGCGGACAAATGGTAGTTCCTCTTTAACCCCCCGTTTTAGGCATTGCTCATCTGTTTCATGTGGTTTTAACTTTCCCCCGGGCAAAATCCACAAATCGCCCTTTTTAACCAGAAGCAGTTCGTGTCGTGGGTTAATATAGATACCGTGGACCACAACAATCTGTTGTGTACATGTATTCATAGAACCCTCCTCTATTATTTATGTTAATTTACAAATTTGATACTTTAGGTATAGTGGAATAATGACCAAAAGTCAATCTCATAGAAAAGCTATTATTGTACTGGGGCCAACTGCGAGCGGTAAGTCTGATCTTGCGGTAGATATTGCTCATTACATACAGCAGCATTCCAAGAAATTTGGTGTTTTTGGTGCTGCAATTATCTCTGCGGACTCCCGACAAGTATATAGAGGGTTTACTATTGGCGCAGGAAAAATTACCAAACAAGAAATGCGTGGCATACCTCATTACGGATTAGATATTGTCTCTCCCCTGCGCCGATACACGGTTGCGCAATACCAAGCGTATACCAATAGAATTTTAAAAAAACTGTGGAGCCAGAATATACTTCCTATTATGTGTGGGGGTACCGGGCTATATATTGATTCGGTTTTATATAATTATTCCTTTCCTAAGGTAAAGCCCAACCATGCGTTGCGTGAAAAATTAGAAAAATTAAGCACAGAAAAATTATTTTTATTATTGCAGAAAAAAAGTCATTCTCGCGCACAGACTATAGACAAATACAACCGCCGCCGGCTCATTCGTGCGCTTGAAATTTTAGAAGATCAAAAACATATTGCGCCACTTACTAAAAACCCCGTGTTTGAGGCACTCATACTAGGTATTCATCCTCCACAAGATACACTCTATAAACGCATTCATATTCGTCTTATAAAGCGACTGCGCGCGGGCATGGTTGCAGAAGTAAAAAACCTTCACGCCAGTGGCATTTCATATACACGTCTGGAATCGTTCGGACTTGAGTACCGATATGTTGCTCAATTTTTGCAACACAAAATTTCTAAGCAGGAAATGATTACACGACTTGAACACGAAATCCAACAATACACCAAACGTCAAATAACGTGGTTTAAAAGAAATAAGAGTGTTGTATGGACAGAAAAGCCAAATATAAAACTAATAACTAAAAACTTGGAAAAGTTCTTACTCGCCTAAAAGTATTAAGGAAATTCAGTTTATACTTACTACTTACTACCAAATACTTAATACTAGCTATTTAATTCTTTCTCCAACATTGTTCGCACTATTCCCGGGTTTGCAGCCCCTTTTGTTTTTGCCATAACTTGTCCTACGAGAAACTGCAACACGGTTATTTTTCCTTTTTTATATTCTTCTACTACTTTTGCGTTTTGCGCAATAACTTCAGTAATAATTTTTTGCAGCGCAGATTCGTCTGATACTTGCTCTAGTCCTTTTTCTTTTACCGTGTCTTGCGGAGAAACTCCCGAATCAAATGATTCGCGGAGTATGTCTTTTGCAACTCGACTGGATATTTTATTTTCTCCCAGTAAAGCCACGATTTGGGCAATATGGGCCGGCTTTATTTTTGATTCCGTTATAAGAATACCGGTATCTTTTTGTATTCCCTGTAAGTCACTTGTAATATAGTTATATACGGTTTCTATATTTCCTTTTGGTTGCAAAGCCCTTAGTTCAGAAACTGCTTCTTCAAAAAATTCGCATAGGAACATATCGCGTACGAGTAGTTCCGCTTGTTTGGGAGATATATTATATTCTTGAGATAGCCGCTCACGACGTCCCGCGGGCAATTCGGTAATGTGCGCGCGAATTGCTTCTATATATGCACCCGTGAATTCCATGGGGGGAAGATCTGGCTCCGGAAAATATCTATAATCATGCGCGTCTTCTTTTGAGCGCTGTGAAAATGTTTGCTGTGCACCCTCGTTCCACCCTCGTGTTTCTTGAATAATTTCATTCCCCTTTCCCGCTTCCAGCAACTCGGTATGTCGTTTAATTTCATATTCAATTGCTTTATACACCGCCTGAAATGAATTGAGATTTTTTACTTCTACTTTCGTTCCTAATTTTTCGCTTCCTTGCGGAGCAACTGAAATGTTTGCCTCAAAACGCAAGTGCCCTTTTTCCATATCCGCATCACTGGCTCCTAGATACCGTAATAGTAATTGAAACTCCTGCGCAAATTCAATTACTTCTTGCGCGCTGTGAAAATCGGGCTCGGTTACTAGTTCCATTAGCGGTATCCCCGCACGGTTAAAATCAACCAATGAGTGTTTTCCATCGGCCGCGTGCGCTAGCTTGGCGGTATCTTCTTCTAGGTGAATACGAGTTATCCCAATTCTTTTTTTGCTTTCGGGTAAGGTTATGTGTCCATTTTTACAAAGGGGTAGGTCGTATTGACTAATTTGATATGCCTTGGGAAGATCTGGGTAAAAATAGTTTTTTCTATCAAACTTGGAGTGTGTATTGATTTCACAATTGAGTGCAAGTCCGGTTTTTATTACCAGATCAATAGCTTGTTTGTTTGCAACTGGTAATGCCCCCGGATGCGCCATACACACCGGACATATGTTTTTATTTGCGGTTAGTTCGGTTTCATCGTTCAAACACCCACAAAACATTTTGGTTTTGGTGAGTAATTCTGAATGTATTTCAAGACCGATTGTCGGTTCGTACTTTGTCATAAAATTAGTATATAAGAACGGGAATAGTTATGCAAAACCCCGCATAGGCGGGGTTTAACTTTTTTATCTCTTATCTTTAAAGAATCAATTTTATTATGTATAAAGATAGCTCTCGCCCCCACCAAATTCTAAGAGGATTTTTTGCTATATATTTTTGAATATCTCGCAGGCATAAAAAGATTGGTTTTCTTTGTAATAAACAAAGAAATTTTTATGCCGAGAGTTAAGATAACGGCTTGCCGCTGGAGCAAGCCGATTATCGGTTCAAAAATATATAGCGAAAAATCTATTCCACCACCTCTATTCCCATTGATCGCGCAGTCCCCTCAATAATTTTGCAGGCTCCTTCAATATCTACCGCATTTAAGTCAGCCATTTTCTTTTCCGCAATTTCTTTTATCTGCGCCTTGGTAACTTTACCCACCTTACCACGCAACGGATCTGCGGCTCCTTTTTCAACCCCCGCTGCTTTGCGTAGCATATCGGATGCGGGAGGGGTTTTTAATACAAACTCAAACGATCTATCTTCATAAATAGTAATTTCTGCCGGCACAATGCTTCCCATCATTTCTTTGGTTGCTTCGTTAAATTGCTGACAAAACTGCGCAATGTTAATACCATGCGGACCAAGAGCTGTTCCTACCGGAGGAGCTGGGTTTGCTTTACCTGCCTCGAGTTGTAGTTTAATTTTTGATTTAATTGCTTTTGCCATATTTGTTTAAATTATCAGTTTTCAATGGTCAATGATCAATAAATTTTGAAATTAATAATTAAAAAATGAAAATTGGAAATTGATAATTGAAAATTATTTTATATTATATCTTTTGTAGTTGTCCTGAATCGATTTCGACAATGGTTTCTCTACCAAACACCGGAACCGATACTTTGACTCGTCCGTGTTCTTCATCTACCTCAAGCACCTTTCCTTCATAATCTCGGAATGGACCGTCAATAATTTTTACCAGATCATCTTTTGAAACCTCAACTCGGAATTTTGCGTCTTTAGAGTCTCCTTCATTCATACGCGCGACCAAGTATTCAATTTCATCTTTGGAAAGTGGGGTTGGCTTGGTAGTATCTGGACCCACAAATCCCATAACGCGCGGGGTATTTCTAACCACATACCACGAGTCTTCGGTTAAAATCATTTCCACTAACACATATCCAGGATAAATCTTTTCTTCAACCGTCTTTTTTTTATTGTTCTTTATGCGGATTTTTTTCTCTTTGGGGACGATAATACTAAAAATCTTATCATTCATGGAAAGAGACTCCACACGCTGCTTTAAATAGCGCGCTACGGCGTCTTCGTACCCCGAATACGTGTGAATTGCATACCACGCTCGCTGAGGTTTTATTTTTTCATCAAGCCCGATGTGCTTTTTTTCTGGTTCTTTTTTTTCTGGTTCCATACTAAGTTAGATTATGGAGTAATGAGTAAACGAATGCCATATGAGAAGACCATGTCCAAAAGACCAAGAAATATAGCCACCGCAAGAGAAAATACAATAACTACCACGGTTAAACGGATAGTTTCTTGACGAGTAGGCCAATTAACTTTGCGCAACTCTTGATATGATTCTGTAAAATATGCTTTTAACTTGGACATATTATGTTAATAAAAAAACCCCTTTTTCATGTAATACACCCACGGGGCATTGTGTACATATTACAAGCCCCATGCTTATATGTCAAGATTTTTTACCGTTGCCGCCCGGCTCTGAATAAAGTGTTTACGAGGAGCAACTTTCTCTCCCATAAGAATATCAAATAAACGATCTGCCTCTTGCGCGTCATCTATGGTTACTTTTTTCAATATACGAGTAGCGGGATTCATGGTGGTCTCCCATAATTGCTCTGGATTCATTTCTCCCAAACCTTTGTATCGTTGTATATTTATGCCCTTTGTGTTTTCTCCTATGGTCTCGTCGGTTTCTACTATTATTTCTTCTTCTTGCTTTTTACTCTCCCCCTTTGCTTTTTTCTTTTCTCCTTTTATTTTTTGGATTTCTCCAATTACTCTTTCTTTTTCATCGTCTGAATATGCGTATTGAATTTCTTTTCCTGATTTTATTTGATACAACGGGGGTTGCGCAATATACAAAAATCCACTCTCAATTACTGGTCTGAAATATCTAAAGAATAGGGTGAGGAGCAACGTACAAATGTGCGCGCCGTCAACATCGGCATCGGTCATAATAACAATTTTATGATACCGAATTTTATCAACCGAAAAATCGTTTCCGATTGCGGTACCCAACGCAATAACCAACGATTTAATTTCGTTGTTGGCAAGCATTTTATCCAATCGCGCCTTTTCTACATTTAAAATTTTTCCCCGTAACGGTAAGATTGCCTGATATCGGCGATCACGCCCTTGTTTTCCACTTCCTCCTGCGCTATCTCCCTCTACAATAAATAGTTCAGACTCGCTGGCATTTCTTGAAGTACAGTCGGCTAATTTTCCAGGTAAGGTGAGCCCCTCAAAAGGACCCTTACGTAATACTGTTTCCTTTGCCGCTTTTGCCGCCTTGCGGGCTTTTACCGCTAATAAGGCCTTCCCGACGATTGTTTTTGCTTCTGCTGAGTGCTTTTGCAAGAACTCTTTAAGGGACTCAGATACCACGCTTTCCACCGCACTGCGTGCGGGAGGGTTTCCTAATCGGGCTTTTGTTTGCCCCTCAAACTGAGGCTCTCGTAGTTTTAACGAAACAACAGCGACTAGTCCTTCGCGCACGTCATCTCCAGTAAAATTCTCTTCTTTGTCTTTAATGTAGCCTTGTTCACGCGCGTAATCATTTAGTGCTCGGGTAAGCGCGCTGCGAAATCCGGTCAAATGCATTCCTCCATCGGGTGTATAAATATTGTTGGCAAAACTTAGTTCCTGCGTTTCGGTATCGTTATTGTATACAAATGCCGCCTCAACCGGCATACCGTCATATTCTTTATTTACATAAAACGGTTCATCTTGAATTTGTTCGTTATATTCGTTGAGGTATTTTAAAAATGAAATAATACCCCCCTCAAAACAAAACGCATAATAAAACGGAACCTCTTCTCGTTGGTCTACAATTTCAATGCGCAATCCTTTTACCAAAAATGCCTGGTGACGTAAGTGGTCAATAATTTTTTTGCGATCGTATTTAATTTCTGAAAAAATAGACTCATCTGCGCGGAACGTAATAGTGGTTCCGGTATCGTTGGCTTTTCCTATCTTTTTAACATTATATTGCGGCTTTCCAATTTTGTATTCCTGCACATAAATTCCTCCGTCTTTGTGAACCTCTGCCTTCAAGTGTGTAGAAAGCGCATTCACCACCGAAACCCCTACTCCATGCAATCCCCCTGAAACTTTATATGAGTCTCCTCCAAATTTTCCTCCGGCATGTAGCGTGCACAATGCAGTCTCTAAAGCAGATTTTTTTGTTTTTGGATGAATGTCTACCGGAATACCGCGTCCATCGTCGGTTACTGAAACCATATTATCTTTTAACAACTCAACGCGGATATTTTTCGCGTACCCTGCCATAGCCTCATCGATAGAGTTATCAACTACCTCCCAAATAAGATGGTGCAGTCCTTCGGTTCCTGTAGAGCCAATATACATACCCGGACGTTTTCGTACCGGTTCTAATCCCTCTAAGACAAATATATCTTTTGCACTATAGGATGATTCCTTTTTTGTTTCTTTTGCTTCATTGCTCATAAATTATTATTGTATAGCAGTAAAAAAATAACACCCTGATAACTTTGTTGGTATAAGTTCAGTGTATCATACTCTCTGCGTAAATACAACTACCATACACCTAAAATAGATAGTATTTATGCGATTAATTTTATTCTTTTCCTTGCGCCTCATATTTTTTATACATGCTTGTTTTTTTCTGCCCACATTTGTTACGATCGTAAAAAATTTGGGCAATTATATATATCCCACAATTATTTAATTATTTTAATTAATTATTCCCATACTCTTCGTATTTTCTCAGGGATCTTTACCAAAATCTCATACGGAATATGTACCGTACGAGCCATGGAAATAATTGAATTTTTATCGTTTGAATTATTGCTTATTATTTCAACAGTGTCCCCCTCTCTTATAGCGGGCACTTGAGAAACATCAATGCTCATCATGTTCATGCTCACTCTTCCCACTATGGGACAGTACACATTTTTTATTTTTACATATCCATTATTTGAAAGCGCGCGAGGAATTCCTTCAAAATAACCCGCGGGCACCACTCCGATGGTCATATCGTGTGGCGCTGTATAAGTAAAGTTATATCCAACTCCCTCTCCTTTTTTTATTTTTTTTATTCCCACCACGATTGACTCCATGCGCAATACTGGTTGTACATTAAGATTTCTGTCTATTCCCGAATCAATACCGTAGAGCCCCAATCCTATGCGTGTCATATTTGCATCTATTTCATGTGCGTATGCCGTACCCGCAGTTGCTTCTATGTGCGTATATCGTATGCTTGGGAATTCTTTTTTTATACGAGCGCTTTGCTCATTCCATACGCGGATCTGCTTTTTGTTGAGTTCTGACTGTTTGGTGTCTGCATCTGCCAAATGTGAACATATTCCCTCAAGAATAATATTTTTGTTTTTTTGTATTAGTTCAATGACGTGGGGAATGTCTGTGGGAAGAATTCCTTGCCGGTGCATACCGGTATCAATTTTTATATGAAACCGTTTCTGGATTTTTAGTTTTTGAGAAAGCTCTTGCGCTTGCGCCAATGTGGTAATGCAAAATATTATTTCTGGGTGTGAAAATTGTATTATATTCTCCACAAAGGTATATCCAATAACCAGCAGGTTTGTTTTTATTCCCTCGTTCTTTAAAATAAGCGCCTCATAATATGAATCAACTACTAAAAAGGGGGCCTGTATGCCATCGAGTTGTTTTGCAACTCCCACGAGCCCATGCCCATACGCATTGCTTTTTAGTACTGGGGCAATTTGTTTTTGTGGTTCAAGTTCTTTAAATACTTGAACATTATGAAGAAGCGCCTGTTTTGAAAGTATAACTTGTACTAACGGCTTATATAGAAATCGCTTTGCTCGTATGAAACGAAAAATTTTTTTTATGATAGTCATACCGATAAAAGTTCAATATTCCCTTCTGCAGCCTGTAGCGCGGATGCTCCTTGCGGGTAATACCGTAATGGATCCGCGTGTTTTATAATTGATTCGGTAATATCCCATGCTAGTAATGCGTGCTCTATAGAAACAAACGATTCTCGATTTCCTTTGAAAAAGTCATCAAATAACCGCACGTACGCGTTTGCCGAATTTTCTAAGTCAATTCGTGTGGTGTCTATTTCCATATATGACACCTTGCGATCAAACCTTTTACCGGTTATACATTCGTATGTTTTTGTTTTAGTGATTAACGTAACCTGGGCAAATGTTTCTGTGGCTGAGGGGTGCCCTAATTCGTGTACATACCCGGAGTCTTTTCCATTTCCATATTGCGCGGGGATATAACGTTTCACCGAAAAATTTTCAAATTCATCTTGCGGGTTTGAGAGAGTTCGAAATATTATGTTAAGAAAATGACTTTGCACCATATCACGAAGCGCGCCAATTCCGTCATAGTATGCCGCGCGTTGCTCTAATCCCACCATTTCTAATGAAACAATTTTTAAGTTCTTGTAGGTGTCCAAGGGAAGTTTGTGTACTCCTTCTTTAAAGAGATAGTGATCCGAAATATAAAATACATCAATTAAATGATACTGCTGAAGTTGTTCGCGTAATTCTTGCGCGTGTTTTTTACTTTCTCCAAACGGCTTTTCTGCAAGAACACGTACTTGATACCCCGCCTCTTGAACACCTCCAATGTACGCCAATACCGGTTCTAACGCACGCGGAGGAAGTGCAATATAAAAAAAATTTATTTCATTCTTTTCTAAAAAATCTCCGCAGCGTTCACAGATAATATCGTTTTCAAAATCAAGTTTATGATATATGGGCTTGGTTTTAAAGTCCTTTAAACAATCATCATCACAGATAAATTTATAATATAATTCGTCAGTAAATTCTTTTCGGCCGAGCGCAACAATCTCTAAATCTTTTGGCCGCAATTCAATAAACGCGGGAATTATTTTGCGTTTTACTAAATCTCCCGTTGAACCAAATATAAACAACTTCATAGGTGTAGTATACCAACCAAATCAAAAAACAGCCACTGGGGCTGTTTTTTGAAATTATATCTCTTGAGTTTATAACCCAAGTAATGCGTTTATTTTTGCGCGAGTGGCGGGTCCTACAAATCCATACCCTACATCTCCTACGTGTGCAATATTATATAACTCTTGGAACCTTTGCACTGCCCGCAGAGTTGCTTGCCCAAAGTATCCGGTGACTAACCCTTCTGGATATATAGTAGATCCCTGGCTTTTAAGAAACGTTTGTAAGCGAGTGACTTCGGCTCCTTGCGATCCAAGCAAGAGTGGTTGGGTAAACGGCGTGGTAATAGTTGGTGTTGGAACTTGTGGCGTTGTAGGCAAACCTCCTATTGAGGTACCCCCAATACTACCCAGCACTTGGTTTGCAAATGATGTGGTAATAAGTCCCTGCGAATGTGCTTGTGCTAAAAGCGCTTGTAATGCCGCAATAAGTGTATTGAGGGTCGTTTGGGGCACGGTAGGTGTTGTTGGAGTTGGAGTTGGAGATGCTCCACCACCTCCCCCGCCCCCACCACCAGTGGTATGCGATCCACCACTACTTACACATGAGCCGCCACTGAGCGTGTACCCGGTGTTACAAGTAATTGAACAAGAGGGATATGCGCCAACCGATCCGTTTGCTACCGATGAGGTGGCGCAGTTTAACACATAATCAAATGATGCTACCGACGACGCCGCGCTACTCTGACACGCGACCGCTTTAAGGGTAAGTGACTGCGTTACTGCGACTGCGCTTGCATATACTGTTCCACTTGAACAGGTTGGTGTGGTGCCATCGGTGGTATACCGTATGCTCGTTGCACCACTGGAGGTAAGTGAAACATTTTGCGTGGCATGATAGGTCCCCGAAGCAACACTGGCGGATGGAATATAGGGCACATTGCTATTCATACTTCCCCCACTACCAATTCCCGATGAAATAGTTCCGGTTACTGTAGAGGCAAATGCTACAGAAGTCATACCCACAAGGGCAGCCAGTAACACCAATATATTCAATAATTTTTTATTCATGTGTATATTCATTTAGTTAGTACAAGAAAACAAGAAATGATTATTATCTATTATCTAACTGGCTCCGATGAGGTAATGGTGTAATTTGTTGAGTACGATCCTCCGGCCGCTCCTGAGGGAACCTTGAAATCAACAATTAAGTCTATTTGTCTCCCTGCGGTTGAAGCATCGTGGTCCGCATTAAGAGTTATGGTAGCACTTTGCGTATCTGCCGCAGTAATGGTGATCGCGCTGTCGGTTGTGCTTGCATTTGAAGAGTGGGCAGAGTATACACGCATATTATTTGCGGTTGCTAAGGTGTCGGAACTTCCCACCCAGTTACCAAACGAAATAGTAAATTCTGTTTCTGTGGTTGGTACCGTAATGTGCAATTTCCACGATCCACCATTGTCATAGGTTCCGCTTGCCGTCATGGTTGAGCGAATAATATCAACACTGTTTACCGCAAGCACCGCGCCACTATCATTTACGGTAGTAGTAAATGATACCGATCCCATATCACTTACGGCGTTTGAAGAAATACTGCAACGCACGTAGTAGTTATAGGTGGTACTAGGAGTTAGTCCGGTAAGATTTTGTGAGTGGCTGGTGGTTCCTGTGGTTGCCATGTCGGTCATACTTGCATATGGCTTGGTGCTGGTAGCATATCGACAATTTGCGCTTTCGCTTGTGGTTACTGAGAGAGTTGCGGTTGATGATGCAACAGAGTCTGCAGTGAACGCAGTAATAATTGATTCGGCGCTGGTAATCGTTCTGGTGTTATTGCTTGCGGTTGCATTACTATTCCCCGCTAAATCAGTCGCCACGATAGTTGCGGTTGCGGTACCCACATCATCAAATCCTCCCGGCACTTGCCAGTTATAGGTCCACACGGTATTTGACGATTTCGTCATGTTGGTCGCACTTAAACTTCCATCTCCTGCAGTTGCCATGGCAACAGTAGGTACGGTGCTTTCATTCATTGCTTCACTAAACGTTGCGGTTATAGTAACAGTTTCTAGCCCCATTAATGATCTATTGGGGCTGTAGGTAAGCGCTACGGTTGGCTGAACAGCGTCGCCACTGTTTGCGGTTGTACCAGTTACATCGGTATTTGATACAAAGTTTCCCGCCGCATCTTGAATTTTATTTGATGCGGGTTTGACCACAATTATATTTCCGTTTCTCAAGAAGGCATTGTCTGTTGCTTCATCTAAAGTAATGGTAAGCGTAGTAGTTGCTCCGCTTGTCGGGCTAAATGTTGCATTCGTAAGAGTAAGAGCGGAACTTGTTGCTGGACTCTTTATATATTCAATTTCGTTTGCAGACCATGTACCATCTTGTGGCTGCACAGGTCCATCAAATGTAAGAACAATTTGATCTCCCGCACCCTGAATAGTAGATCCGATAATTCCTGTAACAGGAAGGGTTGGCGCTACCACATCTTTGGTTGCTGCTTGCGTTGTCGCGGTACTGACATTCCCTGCTGCATCGGTAGCAGTTGAAGATGCAGTGATTGCACCATCTACTAAGGAGGTACCATCTATAGTAACGGTATATGCGCCACCTCCGTTTGCTGCAGCACTTCCCGTAACTGCAGTACCACTTGCATCAGTCAATGAAATATTCACGGTTGCAAGCGCTTCAGCAGTACCTACTACAGCTATTGTTGCTTTCTCGGCATTATTGATTTTGTTATCAGTCGCAACAGAAGTAATAACAGGAGCAGCGGGTGCGTTCGCGTCAACCGTCACCGTACCCCCAGAAGTTGGTGCAGTAGTATAGGCAACATTTGAGTTTCCCGCGGCATCAGTAAGCACGACGCTTACTGGAATTGCAGCAACAGAAGCTCGATCAGTATCACCAGAAACTACCGTGTAGGTTCCTGTGTGTGTATGAACCAGCACCTGCATCAGTAAATCCTCCCAGTGCTTGTCCATTGATAGTAATTGCTCCTGCAGTATATCCAGCAGCATCAGCAGTAATGGTCACGGGAATTACAGAACCAATTTTATAGGTTCCTGCGGTAATAGAGACAGCAGAGATGACAGGCGCAGTGTTATCCACGGTAAATGTGGCATTTGAGGCATCAAACGCCCCAGATACCATGTCCTTTACCATAATTCTATCGGTTTCATTCAGTCCTGCTGTGTTCCAAGAATATGGAGAACTTGTCGCCACCACGGTTGTGATGAGAGTCTGATTTGAGGCACAGTCACCTCCAATACAACGATAGATATTAACATTGTCGGTACCGACACCATCAGTCGTCCATGTAATATTGTGGGTGCCACTCCAAATCTCACCTCCATTTGGAGAAGTAACGGTAATTGTAGTGATCGCCGCTTGTACGTTTTGAATAAACACAAATCCCCCAACTAAGATGAGTATGCTTATTTAAAAGTAGACTAAATTTTTTCATATTTTTTAATTTGCTAATTTTTTTATTATTTTTTTAATTTTCTTGCCTCTTTAAAAAGGGGCGGGGTATTTTGCGAGCGGAGTATTTTAAAATATTCAGATGCTACAAACGTGCGACCTTTGCTGCATCTCTATATATTTATAAAATGTCCGCAAACAATTAAACTTTTTATGAAACACGGCAACAGCGCCAAAACATCAGCGCGCCATGTCACACTTTTATATCAAGAGTATAACACATCATTTTGTATATTAGTATATTCGTATGTGGATAGCTTGGTATATTCTAACTTCTGCATATATAATAAAAAACAAGCCAATAACTTGTTTTGTTCTATTCCCCTTTTTTAACCTCCGGCTAACTCCCCTTTCTCCTCACGCGGTTATTGTGAACTCACCATTTTATCAATAACACCGCACAGCTTGTGAATATCCTCATTCGCAATCCGGTAATAGACGCTGGTTCCTTCTTTTCTGGTCTTTACTACGCGCGCGTATCGCAAATGCATCAAATGCTGTGAAACGTTTGATTTTGAAATTCCCGAATTTTTTGCAATATCGTCCACTGCCATTTCTCCCTTTTGCAATAATCGAATAATCGCGATGCGCTTGGCGTTTCCTAACACCTTATACAATTCAGCGTGCGGATCAAACTGTTCATGACGTACCATCATATCTTGTAGTGGTTTAATTTATAAATTCGACCTTATGTATATATACGGATTATAAACGGTTATGTTTCATGATTTTGTATGTATTTTAGTACACAAAACCTATGGCATTACTGTCGATGTCTCATATTATATAGATACCGTCTGGGGTGAGCGATGGGACTTGAACCCACAACCACCAGAGCCACAATCTGGAGCTCTACCAATTGAGCTACGCCCACCATATTTAATTTTCTAATGAATTCCGCGTCTCATTAATATACGCCTCACGTATCCCCAGTCAAGCTTAATTGTTTTCCCTATACGTCTATATGCACAACCTTTTATTCTCATGCTTTCAGCTATCTTAATCTTTTTCTCCATTAAGTCTCTGTGTATCTTTTTTTCTTTTAAATAATTCTTGAGAAAGGCCATGGCGATCTGCGCAGAGTCCTTTTTTACCACCAAGAATGATTTGATATTCTTAAGGAAAATATAAACATCTTCCTGCGAGGCTATATAATAAACCCAGCTGTCTTTCCAGTGTTTTTTTCTTTTGGTCGTTTTGATAACCGCACCGACGCCACTAAAAGAAGCTATTCCTTTTAAAACATCTTCATTTGTCTGTGCGATAGTGATTCTATACCCCCTCCCATTGTGACATATAGATCCTTCGCCATCAAAAAAACCAGCTATATAACTCCAGTTCATATTTTTTAAGTGACAATGCTCTTTTATATTATAATATCTAGATTTCTTAGTGTGGTCTGTTAATAATGTGTCATTATATCACACCCACATATTATATACAACCAAAACCGGGTTGAAAATATTTTTTTTACATGTTATTCTTACGTCACCACCGAATGCCGCGGTAGCTCAGTGGCAGAGCTTTCGCCTGAAGAGCGAAGAGTCGTCAGTTCGATTCTGACCCGCGGCACATAACAAAAAACAACACACATGTTGTTTTTTGTTTATATAATAATATTAACTTTTGGTTAGTGAGTACCCCCACCTTGAATCGAACAAGGATCTATCCCTTAGGACGGGATTGTTTTATCCGTTAAACTATAGGGGCAATAGTTGAAAAACCCGCTTTTGCATTGTATTATACAAAAACGCGAAATAAAAGATGGGCCTATAGTATAGCGGTAGAACGAGCGCATGGCATGCGCTAGGTCGGGGTTCGACTCCCCGTAGGTCCACCAAAAAATTGATGCGATGAACCTATCAATTTTTTGAGAACTACAGCAAGCCAACTGCTTAGCTTGCGTGGGGAAGTTGAAGACCGCAGCGCTATGTATTTAGTAAAATACATCGCGAGGGGCGGTCTGCGAGTTTACTGAGCGACGGCGAGGCAAAACTTGTAGACGACTCCCCGTAGGTCCACCCCACATATCGGGCCGTAGTGTAACGGCTAGCACGAGTCCTTCTTGCCTCGTCAGATAAATCGGAGAGTAGTATAATGGTAGTATACATGCTTTGGGAGCATGAGGTCCGAGTCCGATTCTCGGCTCTCCGACAAAACTATCTGACGGGGTGAAGGAGGATTTATTCCGGGTTCGAATCCCGGCGGCCCGACAGAATGGAATACAGAATATAGTAAGCCCCCGTAGTTCAATGGATAGAACAGGACTCTTCTAAGGTCTTGATGTGGGTTCGATTCCTACCGGGGGTACGGGATCGTAGATTTGAAGATTGTGGTATTGTGTGAGTTTATTTAATAGAATAAGGCGAATATTGCGAAGATTGATCTATAAAAATTTCATACAAAAGATTTATTTGTATGAGGAAATCCTTTTTGGAATACTGAATGTATATAAAATAGAGTTGTGTTATGCCCATCATAATATGAGAAGGAATGTTATAAATAATTCAAAAAGAATTTATAAAATCTTAGGTATTATTGTAATGTTTGTGGCCATTATAATAGGGGGATATTTTATATACACAAAGAATATTTTAAACTTATCAATTTTAACCCAATCAGCACCTCAGCAGATAGAATATGAAGAGCCAATAACATCAGTTATATCTCCGAGTGGTGCAGATATGACCATTCTTAGTAAATCATCTATTATTGGAAAAATATCTTTAGATAATCTGCCAGACATTTATATAAACACTCACCCAACCGCAAAAATTGTAGACAGCTGGATAGTTTCGTACCCATCCATTAACACAATGATAGATAAGGGAGTATTATTTTTTGTCATCTCTCAAGATGATGTTCCTTCTTTTTGGCTAGCTCAATTAAATGGAGAACGTCCTCATAAAATTCTTTCTGTGGGAAATTTTATAAATAATAATATTTCTTTATTAAGTGACGCACCAATATTTTCTCCGAAAGGAGATAAATTTATAGTTTTATTAAAAAATCCAAGTTTCTATAATACTTCAGAAGTCTGCAACGATATTCAAGATACATTTTCTGGCGACACCATTAGAGATGTTTCTGTAAATTTGTATGGGTATGATCTAACATCTAAAACTGAGCTTGATTTTAAACTTCCTATTGTTAGTAAAGATCCCACTTATTTAAGCTCAAGAATTATAAATGCAAAATGGATAGATAACAATACTGTAGAATTTATAAATAGTCCGCTCAAGTATCCATACATTGATACACGGACCAATACTGCATTTGGATGTCCTAATAAACTGCCAATAGAAGTATATCGGATTTCTTCAAAACCTGCTGTCGTGGAGCCATATTTTCATACCGATTTTCCCACAGAACTATCAAAACAAACTTGGTCAGAATATCATGACAAACAATATGGATTTATAATGCAATATCCTTCGGAGTGGGATAAAACTACACATAATTTGGATTCTAATGAAATACTACGACTTAATAGTAATACCGTTGATGCTGGTGGAGATCGGGTATTAATGCATATATATGTCTCAGACGAGAAAATAAAAGATATTATTAAACAAGAAAAAATAAAAGAGGTGGAAAAACATGCTATTCCAGGGGTGGTAACTCAATATTTTAAGATGATTGATTTAGGTGGTTATCAAGGAATCGAATCTGTTTTTGTTCAAAATCTTGATAAACTTGAGGGATACAGAAGTTTATATTTTATTCCTAGAAATGGGAAAATGTTTCAAATTAAATTTGAATATATTTTAATGTACGATTCTCATTCCTCCGAGGTATTTCAAACAAACACCTTACGCAACTTATATGACCAGATCCTCTCTACCTTTGAATTTTTCACTCATTCTAATTAATTTCTGCAGTAACAATTTATTCATTTATAACTTCTCTCCATGGTGTTTTACTGTATCTACTAGACCCCGCGACCGAGGTGCCTTATTAATCTGCTGTACTAAAAACACCCCAAAAGACCTTATAGACCCTAATGAGCGGAATTATAAGACCGAGCAAGGGTACAAAATTAAATTTTCCTTTTTGTGGGATATCCTCCCGAGGGCACGTTATTATTTACAGACTCACTCATTTTTAGTATCGTATATATATGGAACACATCCATACCAATCAAGAAACATCGGGGTCGGAACAAAATAATATAGAGAAAGAACCGCTTGTTGTTATTACCGAGGACAGCGAATATTTTATTATTGATACCGGAAATAAAAAGCGGTACGTTCCTAAACGAGAAAAAATTCCCGTGAACGGTATTATGATTGATGCGCAAAAATTAGTGCGCGCGCTTGCATTGTATCCCGACGATGACCCGGCCGAAGCATTAGAAAAAATGAAATCGGAACATCCAGACATAAAATAATTGGAGGGTTCGCATAGTGGTCTAGTGCGGCGCACTCGAAATGCGCTTGGGGAGTCAAATCCCCTCACAGGTTCAAATCCTGTACCCTCCGCCTTTGTTACGCTGAAGCATGACTACGACGCGATAAAATCCGCCCAGTTAAGCAAAGGCGGAAAAATAAAATGTATTATGTATATATTTTAAGATGTAAAATAATATATTATAATAAATTTAACCAATATGACGACATCACTTTCATTTATCGTCGGGTTGCTAACAACAGTAATATCATTATTGACTTTTACACAACAGCACCCTGAACTACCACAAGCCCAGCGGGATTATATGAGACAGATCGCTGAGACAGCGATCATACAAGCCACAAACACTCTTATCGATCAGAATCAAAAGATATTTGCTACAAATAATACATCCATTGCGACAAATGAGACATCTACATCAGTTGGAGATAAAGAATTCAAAATCCAACTTAACAAAATTACCAAGACATCAACAACCGCTCAAATATCTTGGACATTAAGCGCTCCCGCCAGCTCTAGGGTAACTATTAACAAAGCTTCGGCTAAGTTAGATCCAAAAACTGCACAATATTTGCCATCAGCAAATGGTGTTTCTACACAAGGCTTAGTTAGTGTAATTGGCCTTGATCCGAGTACGAAATATTACTACTCGATAGAATCTACTTTTGATAACAAGACTATTAAAGAAGATGGCACTTTCATAACCGAAAAGAGTGCTCAACAGATATTACAAGAGGAAGAGGAGGCACGATGGAAAGCTTTACCGCCTTGCCCTATAAATGGTCCTGTGTATGATGGTGTTTGTCGAATTGGGAATTGTCGTTATGAAAAAGGTCATCCAAGTTGTGGGGGGTAAACAAAATAATCCCAATTGTTATCATGTATACAGAGAGTATAATTCAAATTATTATTAATAAAAAACTATGAATTATTCTATAAAAATATACTCTAAAAATGATAATAAACCTATATTTGATGGCGATACTGAAGCGAAATTATTAGAGCGCACATCTCCATACACAAGATACTCATCTTATGAATTACAAATTTCCTACCCAAGCACTTTCCTTGATTTTTTATTAAAGAAAGGGGTGTCTACCGATTTCAAGATTATTTTATTTGAGGAAGGTGTCTCTCTTGGCGAGTTTTCTATTATCTGTATACTTAATGATGAGAGGACTATTAAATTAAAACAAAAGACTGTAATTTGATCTTAAAAAAACTTTATCGCTATTAGAATGCTTAGCTAGGGTGACCTACTAATAAGACTCAAAAATCCGCATCACGCGGATTTTTGTTTTCGTTTTAGTTTCACTGCACCACTGCTCCAATTTTCAACGAAGCGAGCTCAGATTCCGGACGGCTTTGCCCTCCATGCATATTCGCAAATGCGGTCGTACCATCAACTCCACACAAACTTAAAATACTCCCCGATCCTCCCGGGTGCATATTAATAAATGAGGTAAGATCATACACGCCCCCATTGATTGCGGTATAACAACTATTCTGATCACTATGCTGCGCGACCTGCGCCATGGTGAATGTTTTTTCTCCGCTTGCCGTTTGAGTGTGAGTGGTTGTTTGAGTTGGAGGTTGAACTTGCTTCACTCCTGTAGCAGACGGGGTAGACTGAGTAGTCGGTACTGTTTTGGTAACTGTGGGGTTAGATGTATTTGTTATGCGCGAGGTACTTGACCCACCCATATACAAAAACGTACCAATTCCAATTACCACCACAATTCCTAGTGCTACATACGTAATAAATTTTTTCATATCAAATATATACGGTTATATATAACCTCGCGTGTCTATTGCGAGAATATATTATATATCATATTTTTTTGTAAAAATGAACACGCGTAACATCCTATAGTATATCATACGACCCAGCACTTTTATTGGAGGCATACTTTGCTCCTCTCACAAAAACCATATATACTATATAATATGAGCATGCATCATGCGCCGCGTATAAAATCACTT
>JAKBUF010000025.1 GCA_021844025.1 bacterium
CGGGAATTACATCTCTGCGTATTAATATCTTATTCCTATCGATATTCATGCTTTATGCAATTTTTAGAGCACGGGCAAAATCACGCATCTCAGATATACTAGAGGTAGAGGTTTTCTTCATACGATCGACAAGGGTTGAGAAATCGAGCGTGGTCAGGTTTCTGTTATAAATATCACCAAATTGTGTTTGTTCAGATAGCATCTTATTATACTCGGCTTCCATTTTCTCAACCTTCTTCGGATCAAAATTACCAGAGCCCCTTCCTTTATATGCATCTATTTCAATCCTATAATCTTTAATATAATCATTCATCCAATCTAGTTGTGCCTTAATAGCAGACTTTGCATATTCTCCAACATAATTCAGTGTTCCTGCCTTAAGAGCTCCCGTCTTAGGATCAATTTTATTTTTTATAGATGAACTCATTGCCCGCACCATAGTAGAGTCTTCAACCCCCTCTTTAACATTATATTCAAAAAGTTTTGTGGTGATACTATTCCCAACAACACCAAAAACATCCTTGGTTTTTTGACCAATTGTATTCCCCATATTTTTCATATACGTTTTATACTCGTCCTCAGTCATTTTAGAAATCTCGTCTATCATTTCCTTAATCATTTGGTCTTCTGCTCCCGCAATACCTTTTTTAGCATCCAATCCGTACTGAATAGCACGATCGTTTAATGCAAGCTTCTTTTTTATCTCGCTGGCGGTCTTTCCTTTTCCTTGTTTATTAAGAAGGTCAAAAACTTGAGCCAGTACATCAATATCTTTGGGCGTCTTTTCTCCTAAAGAATCTTTTTCTGCCAGCATTTCATACATCGCCGCCTGCCCATCGGTACCACCAAACTTCCCCATTACCTTGCCCGACCTAAATGTTCCTAAAATTTGTTGTTGCTCTTCAGGAGACAAACTTGCATATTTCTTTTTAAGATCCTCAACGTCCTCGTATGCAACTTTTTTCATTTTACTATCGGCGAGGGTCGTTTGGCGAGCGAGTACGTTAAGACCAATCCTCTTGCCCCACTTTGAGCTTCCCCATGCTTGTACTCTTTCTTTCGCACTTTTTCCATTCTCTTTGTCTTTTTTATAATTAAGGGCTCTTGTTCCTACAGCAGATCCCGTTCTCTTGGCTCTTTTTTGTGCCCATTTTTTTGTTTTATCCGCAGCACTGAGCGCCCATGCGGCGCCTCCCATTCCCATTGCTTGTGCCATTTTCATCCCTCCAATTAAAAGTGCACACGCGATAACCGCAACCATAAGCGTACCAAAATGAAGCTTATTACTTCCTGAAGAGCTTCCCCCTAAACCCATAAATGCATAACCGGGTCCTATCTGCTTCTCAATAAGTGCTTGGTATTTGGTCCATCCAGCTAAAACAGAGAGCGCGATATACATAAAAATCAACATAAGGGGCGCATACTGAATCCAGTGTAAAAACTTTTCCCACCACTGTTTAAAATATTTACTCGTTGAGGGGAATATCCAAAGCAGCCAGGTTACTGGAGAAATCATAATCAAAAACACCAACCAGAAATACCGCAACAGAAGCATTCCCGCAAACGCAAGAAGAGTAAATAAGAATATAACCCCAAAAATAAGAACAACTGCCAAAGACATAATAACCGCAAAACTAGAACTACTCCCCACAAAACCAAGAAGAGCGTCTCCGATTCCCCAACTTGCCAGACCATTCACAATATCAGTATATCCAAATGAATCACCTATCTTACCAGGAACATCTCCACCAATTGCATTTAATAAATAGGAAGAGACTGAATTAGAGGCTGTAATAAACGCTCCTGCAATCACTAAACTAAAATTCACCACAAGCGCTGCAACAATAAGCTTCCATAAAATCTGTTTAGCGGTGTAATTCTTGTACCGCAAAATGGTCGCGATTGCGATAATAATAATCCCAAGAACAAATCCAAGGTTTGCGATGTCTCTAAAAATAGTCCAACCCGTCATCACAAATGATGGGCTAAAATCAAGAATAGAGAGGTTAAATTGTAAAGCCCATCCCGCCAGCATACCAACTAAAGAAATTAACACCCCCACTAACATATCAACTATCCACAAGATCCCCTTAATAGTAACCCCAATAACAGGGATCGTAACCCCTAAAACATCTGCCCCAATATTTGAATTATTATTTGAGGTTGGTGGGGTTTGTGAAGAAGCACAAAAATTTGATCTCATCTCCGCAACACACGCATCGGTGTCGGTTCTCCCCGCATCAGTACAAGCAGTTTTTGCATCATTAACAAATTGTGCATCACTCACTGGACTACCACTCACCGGACTGGTGCAGGATGGGGTTTGTGCTAATACCTGTTTCCCAACCCCAAACAAAACAATCGCCACACTAAGCGTAAATACTATTTTTACCAGTAAGAAACGGTTGTTTGAGAACATATTTCGAGAACGTAATGTCCTAACGATTAGGATCACAATAAAACATAAACTCATTCCCGGTTTGGCCAGTAATATTTCCGGTATTTACGTCTATAATATCTCCGGGAACAAACCAGGTTATCATTTTGGTTAGGGCATTGCCAATTCCACTTGCTGAAATCATACCGGGACCAGCGCCAGCTGCGTCTCCCCCAAGCGGCTCAAGGGTATATTTTGAGTATCCACTTACAAAGTCACCGTAGGGAGTGTTCGCTTTGTTCAAAAGATCAGATATGCGCGCAGTTGAAGACGCGGTATCAAGAATTACTAATTCAGACTTTCCGCGTACTATTTGAGTGGTTGAGGTTGCGGTATTTACGGCGTCCATCTGGGTCGCAAGAGTTTTAAGTTGTGTACGATTTTTATCTAGAACACCAAGGGCTTGGGTTGCTTCGGTTATAACTTGTTCATAAAAACCCTCTTTCTGTGGAATACTACTATCAGCAGCGGGGGGGAATATACGCGCAGGAGAAGCATTAACCCCAGCTTTTTCTAATAGAAGGTTGTGTTTCACTAGAGACAACAAATCCGGCTCGCTGGTGGGAAAATCGGGGCTCACGAATGTAAATGGATAGTTTACCAGATCACCCAATTTCGCCTGAGCAACCATTCCTGATTGTGGCTCATATTTCAAATAACCAAACACGGGTGGCGGAAAAGATCTGTTTGCGAGGGAACACAAATATATCGCGTTTATCGCGGCCTTACGTCCAAGTCGGGCATATGGCAATACAGTATCTTTCAAAAATAGTTGTATTTGATAGTAATCATTATCTATTTTTCGTATTGTTTTCTGTGCAGATATCTTTTGGTCCTCTAGGGTATTCCCAGAAAGAGACGAGAAGTCATACGAGTTTGACGCGAGTCCGGATCCTCCGTGAGCTGTACTTCCAAAGATAAGTCCCTTGCCTTTATCAAAAATATTCTTAATAAATACATTTACCAGCGCCGAAATGATACTTTGCACGTTATCCGCATACTCAAAATCTTTAATGGTCGCTTTGGTTGCGGACTGAGCTACAATATCTCCTGGGGTCTTGGTTTCTTCGGTTACACAATTATTCTCTTTCAAACGATCAACACAATCTTGTGATCCATCGTTGTTGTCTTGGCACCACTGATTGGCCATACGATCAAAAGTGTCCGCATTAACTGGATCGCCGTCTGGATTGTCTATATTCTCATAGAAAGTGCATTGTTTAACCCCTAAAAATCCCTTTCCTGCTTGGTATTCTGTGGTGCGTTTTTCTTGTTCCTGTGCCACCCTTGAATAATACGCAGACTCAAGAGAAATACTCGCGCCGAGCAGGTTGTTGCTCGGTAAAAATAATTGTTGCATACCAATCCATCCACCACTTTGAATAAACGTTCCGGTATTTTGAATATTTTGCTTAAATTGATCGAAGCCACATCGGGTCGGAATACCCAACGGATATCGGTTGGCACCACCCATATTCACGTTAAAATATATCTGGAGCTGTGACTGAAACGGAGCACATAAATCAAGCCCCGCTTGACTCATGAGTCTATTATTAAAGGAATCAAATGCGATATCGGTTGCGCGTTTCGTGTAGTCTCCTAGGTTACTTACAAACAACGGTCTCCCACCATTTTCAATAGATTGAACAATATCATTAGTAAGATTATCAACGATACGCTTAACAATTGCATCGCGCAACACCGGTTTTATAACATTTGACCATGCCCAGTTAACCGCGTCGGTTACTTTCTTACCAACATCGAGCCCAAAAATCGCCCACCCAGAACCATCAGATATTTGTGCGCGTGCCGCGGGAATAAAAAGGACACCCTCAAACAAAAGAATACAAATAAATAGCACTATAACACCGTAACGAAACTTGCTCATAACGCTTTAAATTGATTGGTAATATTATCCCATAGATCGGGAACAGAATCGAGTTGGGATCCAAGTAAATATGCTTTCAAGGGATCATTTTGGTAGTCGCGGATTCCCATAAAGACAACCGCCCCATTATAAAAGAATAGTAAGGCATTCTTGTGCAACGAAATAGCACGGGAAGGAACAGAAATGGATTGTAATTCCGTATATATATTTTGATATGTTTGGATGAGATTATCAAGCTTTGTCGAATTACCATCTCCCACAAACGAATTAAAAGCATCATTTAAAGATGTTGAGGCAACAAAAGAAGAGAGGGGCGCAGTAGCGGTCATAAATGCATTCTTATAATTAGCAATAGTTTGTGTAGAGCTACTAGTATCTATATGAAGAAGAGAATCGGGTATGGACTGGATAAGCCCCAGTTTATCCGGAGAGGTATATTTTTGTATGGTCGCGGCATCAAGATTGGTAACGCCGGAATTCTGAATAGCTTGCAATAAATCCTCCTTTTTGGTAGAGGAGGCGGCCTGTAAAGACACGTTTACTTCCTGTCCTACATCTTGAATAAGGCTTTGGGTAAGATTGGGAGTTGAGGTAGCTGAAAAAACAGATCCACCTAAAGACCCGAGCGCATTTTCATTAAAAAATGCCGGGGTGGATGAAGATGAATCAAGTGTGGTTATTGACCCGGAAGAGTTGGGGTGAGGAATCCCGAAAGCAATCACCCAGTACACCACAAAACAACACACTACTATCACAAAAATAACAAAAATTTTTTTCTGCGCAGGATCGTGCATAATATAAGAAGTATACCATAAGCACGATCAATTTTAAAATGAAAATTCTAAATTTCGATTTATGAGACCAAAATCAGATAAATAATTCTGACAACTGAATAATTTTTTCTACGGAAAGTTCTTGGGGCCTTGTGGACAAAGTTAATTCAATCTCAATAAGAGCATTTTCAGCCAATGTCCGCTTGACCCCTGTATCAACTAGATTTTTAACAATGGTTCGCCGGGGCTGCTTAAAAACAGCGTGGACACACTTAAAATATTTATTCTTCTCACTTACCACACCGCTTGTTGTTTTGGTGGTGAGTTCTAAGACAGCCGAATCAACTTGGGGGGGAGGAGAAAACATTGATCGAGGAACGTGGGTTATAATACGCGCATCTGCCCACCACCCCACACTTGCAGCAAGCAAATTCATTTCATCCGGTTCTGCACATACCCGCACCGCAACCTCTTTTTGAATAAGAATAATTGTTTGTGTTGGTTTGTGCGTAAGATCACCAATAATCCGCAACAAATGTCCGGTAATATAATAAGGAATATTTCCTACCACCACATAGTTCTCTTTAGTATTAATAATTGATAATTTGAAATTGGAAATTTTTTCTAGAGCATCCCCTTCTATAATATGTAACATTCCCCGCTTAATTTCTGAAGAAAATTTTTCTCTAAGCACCAGGGTCATCTCTACATCCTTTTCAATGCACACCACCCTAAAACCAGCGGCAAGTAGGTGCTGGGTGAGTTCTCCTCTTCCCGGACCAATCTCAATAACCTGCGAAATATTCGGATTGATTGCATGAACAATTTTTAACAATTTTCCTTTATTTTGAAGAAAATGTTGGCCAAGGTGTTTTTTTGAGGGCATAGTTAATAATTTTCAATTTCCAATTTTACAATTTACAATAAATTTTCAATAAATTAATTTTCAAATCAAAATTGAGTGATTGGATCATTGAATGAAAATTGGAAATTGATCATTGAAAATTAATTTTGACTAATTTTATTAGTCAAAATCAATATATCTATCCT
>JAKBUF010000006.1 GCA_021844025.1 bacterium
TTTGTAGTAATTATTATTCTCGGAATTGTTGCCGACGCGTTATGGTCGCAATATTTCTCTCCAGCCGCCCAAGATACTCGACGTATGCAAGAACAATATGCAAAGTACGAATCATGGGAGCAATCTTATCAAGACGCACTAAAAACAGATACATACGGAGGAAAAACTCCACAAGAGACTTTGTCTTTATTTATTGCCGCGCTTGAAAAAGAAGATGTGGATTTAGCGAGTAAATACTTCATGATAGATAACAATTTAAGTAGGCAAAAATGGGTTGATTTACTAAATAAATCAAAAGTAGATGGGAAAATAGTCGATGTGATTAATATCATAAAGAGAGCACGACCATCAACAAGAGACACGGGATCACAGAGCACTGTAGAATATTCTGTTCTAGATAATAATGGGGCTGTAGATTACTCTATAATACTTAAACTAGATACATACTCACAAATATGGAAAATAGAAAGCTTATAATACCCATCATCTTGTTGGTGATGGGGCTGTTTTTTGTTGCGCACAAATCAGCACACGCATACAACACAGACACCCACGAGCTACTCACTCAAGAAGTAGTAAAGTTGTATGAAAAGAAAAATTCTTCGCTTGAAACAGTATTAACCCCATTCCTTATTGACGGAAGCCGTAGAGAAGACGACTCCCCTCGTTGGATGAACCACTTTTATGATCCGGTTAAAAACCGGGGGCTATCATACGACGCGGCAATAGACCCTTGGTACATATTAGGAGATTGGGAAAGTTCCAAACAATGGGCACAGGATGATGGTAACCAAAACAAACTAACATATTCTCCTATTATTGCCTCAATTCTTTCGCTAGTAGAAACAGGAAAAATTCAACAATTTATAAACTCATCTGATTTTACTTGGAAGCAGGCGCAAAAATATTGGATACAAGGAAATAAAGAAATGGCGCTATTTACCCTGGGACATGTTATACATTTAATAGAAGACGCATCGGTACCGGACCACACTAGAAATGACCCCCATCCCGGAGATAGTCCATATGAAACATATACCTCTCACTATACAGCTAAAAATCCTGATACCTTACTAAAAATCCGCCTAGCAAATACAACCGCCATCCAAAAAAATTCACTGAGCGAATATTTTGATGGAATTGCGTTATATTCAAACAATAATTTTTATAGCAAAGACACCATCGGAATACAAACTGGATATAACGAACCACAAATGGATCCGCTGAACCATATAAACGGCTCTAAATATATAGTCAGAAATGATGAAGACGGAAATAAATATATATTAGCCTTAGTTACCGCAAACAAAGGGAGCATCCTGATGACTGGGCAGAGAACTATATCTATAGAAGACGCATTAGTAGATAAAAGCTACTGGTCTCTCTTATCAAAGAAGGCTGTACAGTATGGGGCGGGAGTACTTGAGCTATTCTTTAAAGAAGTAGAACAACACAAAAATGACCCGGAATATCTTGCAAAAGAAAAACCCTCTTTACTCGCACAAGTAGCATCGTTTACCCAAAACACCATACAAACAATACGCAATACCATATCAGGTGCGTTTGGTGGGGGCGGATCAGCGCCGGCTCAAAACAACGTACAAGAAATACCACTCATCCAACAAACAACAGGCAATCAAAAACAAATAGTGGTTAACCAGATAGAAAATAAAAAACCGGCCCCGGTGGATAGTGAAATAACCGACCCAACTCCCCCACAACAAATTCAACTACCGGAAAAAATAATACAACCAACGACCGCAACTATAACACCAACCGTAGCAACCACAACTCCAACCACCACAAAACAAACTCAACCCAAAATTCAATCACCAGCAAAAACAACCCAAACACCGGTTGCAAAAGAATGTTCAATTCCCGTGTATAAGAATGCCACCCGTGGACCCATCGTTTTCAATGAAATTGCGTGGATGGGCACGTCAAAAAGCAGTTCTAACGAGTGGATAGAGTTAAAAAATAATGACTACTACGCTATATCTCTAGAGGGCTGGACGCTGCGCAACGCGTCAAAAAGTATTAACGTACAGTTGTCTGAGTCAAAAACAAAGAGCTTAAATCCCAAAGATTTATTTCTATTAGAACGAACCGACAATACCTCGACGCCGGCAGCATCAAATCTTATATACACCGGTGCACTTAAAAATACGGGGGAGGAATTATTTTTATTTGATTCATTCTGTAATTTAATTGACTACGTTGCCGCACAACCCTCTTGGCCCGCGGGAGATAGTACCGATCACCGAACTATGGAGCGAGACGCGACTGGATTTGGATGGCATACCTCATCGGTTATAAACGGGACTCCCAAAAAAGAAAACTCCACTCCGTATATTGCACCGGCAAAAAACACCCTGAGTACAACCCAGAACCCCACAAACTCAAACACAACTTCAAATAGTTCGCACACATCAAATTCAAATACCAGCAACAACTCCAATAACACAAACCAAACACAAAATTATCCCCCGGCTCCTCCGCAACATACCATTGTTATAAACGAAATTATGTACAATCCAGTAGGATCTGATGCTGATCATGAGTGGATCGAGTTATATAATTCTGGAACCTCAACTATTTCACTCGTAGAACCATGGAAACTCCGGGAAAACGAAACAAATCACACCATAACCCCCTATAAAGGAGGAAATAATATTGCACCCAACAGTTTTGCGATTATTACACAGGATGGCATCGTATTTGAACAAGATCACCCGACTACCACCGTTCCTCTATTCACCGCGTCTTTCTCACTAAGCAACTCAGGAGAAGCTGTTTCACTACAATACAACAACACAGACATAGACACAGCAACATACGCCTCAAGCACAGGAGCAGATGGAGACGGAAATTCATTACAATATATAAGTGGTGTATGGACAGCATCTATACCAACACCAGGAGAAGTAAATGTATTTTCTTTACAGAATACAACTTCATCAACTTCCACGCCGCAAGAAAACGCAACCTCAACACCGTCTGATACCGCAACCTCAACAAATACCACCGCAACCAGCACAGCAACTTCAACAGATAGTAGCCCAGACGGAGAAGTAAATCACTTAGTCATAAGCGAGATATATCCAGACAAAACGGGAGCAAATGCCGACTTTGTTGAATTATATAACCCAACCACACAAGATATATCGCTTGAGCTATATTCACTACGCATACAAAATCAAGACACAACAAGTTCGTCATCTCTTATAGATTTTACGGGAGAGGCGCGTAGTACTATATATGCTCATGGGTTCTACTTGGTTGGACTAGATAACTATGCGGACAACACCATGGTGGCTGACGCGCACCGAGGGGCATCTCTACCAAGTACACAATCGGCAACTATATCTCTGCAACTAACTCAGGGAACCTCAACCGAGGTTATAGACGAAACAATGTACGACCCGCAACAATTGCAAAACAATGAATCTTTTGAGAGACAGGCGCTTACACAGGGGGCATGTACGGATCCATCGGGAGACAATGAACTTTCGGGAAATGCGTGCGACACCAACGCTTCACGAGATTTTGTTATTCGTTCACAGAAAAAACCACAAAACACAAATTCTCTTCTAGAACCTCGGGCATTGCCACATTCCGTGTCACAACTTTCAGGCGTCTATAATAAAAATAAGGTAAGTGTTGAATTGACATGGACTGATGAACAAAATGATCCCACACTAACCCATTACCGAATATACGAAATATTACCAGACACTACCAAATCATTCATTGCTTCAACCACAAACACCACCTCATCGGTACGTATAGTAACATTAGGAAAAGATCATACATTCACCGTGAGCGCTGCTGATATAGAAGAGTATGAGTCAACCACAACACCAGTAATCATAAACATCCCAAGCTTTGTAAGCGACATACATTTCTACAACACACAAAATCCGACCATTGATGTGTTTTACGATTCATACCCATTTATTCCATCGTTACACCCCGAATGGACCGGAGATGTGGGAGCTCGCATGATGGTAGCATACCTTAATAGTGGGCCATATGACCCTCCTTACATTCAAAGAACCCCACTCGAGCCAGAATCCGCATGGCCACAGGAAGCACTCGATAATATGTATCCGTTTAAGTATCTCAATAGTAAAGGGAGTAACACATACCGATATGTGTATTTGCGCGACACCAGTAAATACCCAGACATGTCGTTATCATTTGGATATATTGGTGTAAATAAATTAACTCTAGGCAGCTGGCTAGAAAAAGTTCCACCACTGGATGAAAATTCGTATCTCACGTTCGCATTTTACGATGAATCATACGATAACACGCAGTTCAAGCAATATCAGCTAACCGCGGTAGATGAAACAAAATACTACTTTACGCCACAGGACCCAAGCCAGACACCCACCATGACCCTGTTGAGCAGTCCCCAAGACGAAACAGGAACCTCCACACCACAAATAGACACGGTAAACGAAACAAGTTCTACTACCCCAGAAACCGCATCAACTACCGCTTCCACAACGCCATAACTTGTTCCACTCCGATAAGAGATAATTAAGAACCACGCAACCAATTGCCCAAATTTGTTACGATCGTGGCAAATTTGGGCAAAAATAAAAACCAATACGCAAAAAATTATGCACAAGAAATCATACATTATTCTTTCCTTGTTAAAGGACGTTGGGAAGGGATCACTTCAACTACTGTCAGATTTTTTAGAATCGGGTTATCAGTCGCGGGCCCACACCATGAGTTATTTGTGGGGAAATAAAATACCAGTAAACCATAGGAGTAAGGAGTACCGAGCTAAAAAAGAAGATGATAAACATTTTATAAAAAACTATTATAGTTGTATCAGAAGACTTGAAAGTAATGGGCTTATATCCAAGCGCGGGAGGGGTAGGAAAAAATATTTGCAGATAACCACACAGGGACGAGAAGCACTAAAAACTGTCAGAACAAGTAAGATCTTCGCGGGTAGATATTCAAAAGAACCATATAATGGAGACATTCTCATTATCTTTGATGTTCCAGAATTGACAAGGAAAAAAAGAGATTGGTTACGGGAAATATTGAAAGAATTAGAATTTCATATGATACAAAAAAGTGTGTGGATGGGAAAAACACTCATACCAATAGAATTTATAGATGATTTGAGGGATATGAATATGTTGCAATACATAAATTTTTTTGCGGTGGAAAAATATCGTCTAGCGACAAAGGTTAAAAAAAGTAAATAGTGAGAAAAATATGATTTGCCCAAATTTTTTACGATCGTAATAAATTTGGGCAATTAAAAAACATGCAAAACGGTGGAAAACGAGACGGGGTAATAGTGTATATAGTAAAGAATAAACAAAAAAGACTCATACTAAAAATCTCCTCATACGAGGAGATTTTTAGTATTCATTACTTAAATACTAGTAGTATTACTTTCCTTTACCTTTAATAATATTATCAATAAGTCCGTAGGTCTTTGCGTCATCGGCAGAAAGATAAAAATCACGATCGGTATCTTTTTCAATTTTAGTCATGGGTTGCCCCGTATGCTTTACCAAAATCTGATTCAGGCGGTCTTTCAGTTTCAAAATATGTTTTGCGGCAATTTCAATCTCTACCGCTTGCCCCTCAGCGCCACCCATAACTTGGTGCAACATAACCTCGGCGTTGGGTAATGCAAACCGTTTACCTTTTGCACCCGCCGCTAGTAACACCGCTCCCATAGAAGCAGCCATACCCACACAAATAGTAGATACGTCGGGCTTTACGTGCTGCATGGTGTCATAAATTGCCAACCCTGCAGTTACTGAACCTCCGGGGCTGTTAATGTATAATTGTATGTCTTTTTTAGGATCCTCATGTTCCAAAAACAACAACTGCGCCACAATAGCATTTGCCTCATCATCGGTAATAGGACCGCCTAAGAAAATAATGCGCTCTTTTAACAACCGCGAATAAATATCGTAGGCACGTTCACCATATTGTGAACGATCAATAACCATTGGTACTAAGCTCATATATTAAGTTTAAAGTTATCAAATTATAAAGTCAAAAGACAAAAACACAAGGGTTTTACTCTTCTGTTGCAGTTGGTTCGTCGCTGGTAACGTCAGCAACCTCCTCCACCTCCACCACGCCTCCCTCCTGTACCTGATCGGGATTTGATTGAGAACGAACATCGATACGGAAATGAGTTAATTTTGCCGCCAGACGAACATTTTGCCCACCCCGTCCAATAGCTAAACTTATTTGATCCTCAGGCACCAAAACTCGCGCCTCCCGCTGACCAGTTAATTCAACTTGGGTAACGGTGGCTGGAGACAATGACGCGGCAACAAATTTTTCCATATCTTCCGACCATTCAATAATATCTATTTTTTCACTACCAATTTCACTATTAACCGCCAATACCCGCGCACCTCGTTGCCCAACACACGTTCCTACCGGGTCAACACTCTCATTGTCTGAATACACTGCAATTTTAGTGCGGCTCCCCGCCTCGCGCACCACACCTTTTACTTGCACCGTGCCGTCAGCAACCTCAGGAACTTCAAGTTCAAATAATTTCAATACAAACCGCGGATGTGAGCGAGATAGTACTAAGTTTGGTCCGCGCATATTATCTTGCACCGAAAGCAAAAAGAATTTTAGTCGTTCTCCAATACGATATCGCTCTCCCGGAATTGATTCGGTATAAAACATGATTCCCGATGCCTTACCTAAGTCCACAAACACATTTCCCCGCTCCACACGCTGCACCACGCCACTCACCAAACCACCAATTTTACTTTCAAACTCTTTGCGCATGGCGTCTTTTTCAATCTCGCGTAATTTTTGCAACACTACCTGTTTTGCAGTCTGTGCCGCAATGCGTCCAAACTCAGAAGTCGGTTGTTCTAAATCAAATTCTAATTCATCACCTACTTGTACATCGGCTTTTATGGCACGCGCCTCTTCTAATAGAATATGCCGCTCTGGAGTATAGAGGGGTAGCAATGGCTCAGCATTTTCATCGTTTATTTCGGGACGTGCCGGCTCAACCCCTTCCTCTGCCCCCTCTTCTTTAAACCGAACCGTGGTGTCGTCTACTACAGTTTTTATTTGTATAAACTTGGTAGATCCATCTTTCATATTGAGTGCGCAACGCACTACTTCACCGCGCTTGTTGTATTCTTTTTTGTATGCCGAAGCAAGCGCCGCTTCAATCGCCTCCACAATTTGGGTGGTGTCTAATTCTTTTTCGGCCGCCAGTTGTTCAATGGCTTTGTTTATGGTTTTAATATCAAACATGCCAACGTTGTTTTAATTTTATGAAGCTCAATGCTGAAGTAAAATTAAACTACAACAGTGAGCATCCCACACCACTTTCTCAAAATATTTCATGAAGAGAAAGTGGTGCGGGATTAAGATTTATAGTTCAGAAAGTCTTCGCTACACAGCTCAACTTTCTGAAAATAAATTCTTAAAAATCCGCTCGACGGCGGACTTTACAGATAAGAAAAGTATACTCCCTAGTAGAAAAAAGTCAAATATTGACACTTGACCAAAAATAGTGATTAAATAACATTAGATACATTAACATATTAACATAAAACTAAATTTAACATTTTCCAATAAAACGAGGATGAAAATGAAAGACATCGGTTATATTTCATCGTATCTTGCAATAGGACTGTTTTTTATCATCTCTATACTTAGTCTCATTCTATTTGTTCTAAACTATCTATACACAGCAATAATACTATTGCTATCACCCGCACTTATAAAAATGTCCGACAGAAAAGAGCAAAACAACGAGATGGCATTAATAATCATCAAAAAAATTGCTAATGCTACAAGTCTATTTATGATAATCACGCTCGGAATAGCTGTGCTCATGGGACTAACATTTATTTCTACGGAAACAAACGGAGCGGCACCACTATTTATTACCTTAAAAGATTTTATAATGACCACACTAGCAACAATTGGAATGATCATAGCGGGGTGTGGAATTATTGGTATAATAGGAATGATAAAAATGGATAGGGTAATAAAGGAACTAAACCTATTCACCCGCCCCCCAGAAAAAGAACTTAAAAAAATTATCTGGGGAATAATAATCACTATATTAATGGGGGTATCCGTCAAATGGCTGTCTCAAGACCACGCACTCGCGTTTGCTCTTATTGTCGGGTTTTTAAGCTATAAAATATTCACTTGGTACCAAACTAATTGGTTCATCGCTCAATACAGAGCGAAAGAAACTACATAGCACTTGAATACAAAAAAGCGGAGTTTCCTCCGCTTTTTTTATTTTTTTCGCGTCATTTGCTCCTGCATTTACAACATTCGCATTGAATTTACTCAACTCGGTCGCGCAATTTCTTAATAAGGTCCGCGGCATAATCTTTTCCACCTAATCCAAATGCGATACCACCCGCCAAAGAAATCATAGCGATTACTCCGGTCACAATAGTTTCAACGATTTGGGTTGCAACACCTAATTGTAAGAGTGCTGCTAAAATTCCAAAAATAACCGTTGCCCACCAAGTAAGTGTTCCCAAGAAATGCGCCGCGTGTAATTTTGCTCCTTTTACCGAGCTGCGCACTAATGAGCGCAAGAAGTTCCCGGCAATCACCGCGATTAACACAATGAACGCCGCCACAATAATATTCGGGAAGAATACCAGTACCTGACTCAAGAACGATGAAAGTCCCCACAGCCCCAAAATATCTGAAGCCGCAAGTACCGCCACGATTACAAAGAACCAATATACCAGTCCCCCAATAAATTTGCCGCTATCAAGCGCAAATCCGCCCCGTTGCGCAAAGTTTGATACTCCAACTTTTTTAAGAAGGGAGTCTAGTTTTATAGCGCCAATTACTCGCTCTAACAAAGAGCGGAGTAGAGCCGCAATTAATAAACCGACCAATAAAACAACGATCGCCGCAATAAGCGACGGAATAAAATTGGCAACCAGCATCCATACGTTATCAAACGCATTGGCAATGCTCTGTGCCCATAATGATGAATACGACATATGAGAGTTTTAAAGTTAAAAGTTTAAAGTTATAAAGTGATTTTGGGTTATTAAGAAATGGAGCACTCTCTTGATAACTTGATAACTTTACAACTTGATAACTATAATTATATCACAAAATAAGGGTTGGGTGTGTATAGACTCCATGGGAGGGTTTTTCTTTATAAATTATATTTAGTGAAGTAAATTTTAAAACTTAGAAATTGAAAATTGGTTATTGGAAATTGAAAATTATATAAGTTATACTTATCTTATTCTGTACCTTTAACTTTATAACTCACATGTCTTTTTTAACCCGCCTCATTGTTTTATTCGTCTCAAATATAGTGGCTTTATTTGCGGCCGCTTATTTTGTGGTCGGTTTTAGTATAAACCCCGGCTGGGAATCTTACGCTAAAGTCGCTCTTATTCTTACGGTTATTAATATTTTCATTCGCCCGCTCCTGAAAGCCATATTTAGTCCTGTTATATTTATTACCCTGGGGCTAGGCGTAATATTGGTAAATGCCCTCATATTATATGTGGTTGACTATTTTTCTCCCGATCTGGTTATTGCTGGACTTTACCCGCTGGTATATGCTACGCTCATCATTAGCGCGGTAAATGCTGTTCTCTCTATTGTTTCTAAAAAAGTGAGAGAAAACGAAAACGCGTGAGCAAGCTCACGCGAGTAGAAAGTTAAAAGTTATAAAGTTTTCAAGTATCTCTTTATAACTTTAAAACTTGATAACTTTATAAACTGATATATGAAATCTATAATTTCTATTGCTCAAATTGTTATTGCGGTCATTATTGTAATATTGGTGGTCCTACAAGAAAACGGATCAGGAATGGGAGAAACCTTTGGTGAGGGCGGTGGAGGATTTGCTCACCAGCGACGCGGCATGGAGCGCGGCGTATTTGTGGCGACCATGGTAGCACTTGCCTTATTTATTGCAACCTCTTTGGCAAACTTGATTATATAACCTAAACTCTGGGTTATTTTATATATGATAGAGACTCTTATTCGTATGGTACGAGCGCTTTCTAAGCGCGAACAAACGATACTGGGTATATGTGTGGTAGCACTGATTGTGTCAGGGTTTTATAGTGCACTGTATTTAGTGCGCGCAAATACAACCGTGGTAGCAGCAGACGGCGGTTCATACACCGAAGGCATAGTGGGGCAAGTTTCTTTGGTAAATCCAATTCTGGCGCAAGACGGAAGCCCTGACCAAGACTTGGTAACATTGCTATTTGCAAACACCATCACCCTCGCGGAAAGCGTAAAACACAGTAATGACTTTCGAACGTGGAATGTGCGTATAAAAGAAGGAGCTACCTGGAGTGACGGGCAACCAATCACTAGCGACGATTTTGTATTTACGGTGCAAACTATACAAAATCCCGATGCACTTTCTCCGTTATATGCAGACTGGAGTCATATATCAATTTCACGTGTAAGTGAACGGGAGGTGGTGTTTCAATTAAGCCAACCATACGCCCCATTTGAAAACATGCTGGAACAATTACGCCCTATCCCGCAACATATTTTTGCGTCTATTGCTCCCGCAAACATTCGTCTTTCTAAATATAATCTTGAGCCGGTGGGAAGCGGACCATTTGTGTTTTCATCTTCACAAGTACAAGACACTGGTTTTATATCATCATATAACCTTCATAAAAACGATGCCTACGAGGCACTTGGTCCCCTGCCACACTTAAGCACTATAGCGCTGGAATTCTTTGAACAGGAGCAAGATATGATTGACGCCTTTAATAAGGGTCTGCTTGACGGCATATGCACCACAAATCCACTCTTGGCACAACGCATAACCATTCGAACTACCCAACAAGACATTCCTAGTCTTAAATACTACGCGGTGTTTTTGAATCAATCAGCAAACCCCGCATTAAAATATATAGAGGTGCGTGAAGCACTTGACGCTGCCATAGACAGAAACGAACTTATTCAAAATATTTTTAATAATAAAGCAGATCAAATGGAAGGACCACTTCCTCCCGCACTACACATTAGTGAGCAAAGCCAGACCGCAAGCACTTCTCCTGAAACGCTATTGCAACAAGGGGGGTGGGTTCAAAATCAAGTTACCGGAAATTGGGAAAAAACCATTGGAAAAAATCAGACCATATCATTAACGGGTACTCTCAGTATTCCCGATAGTGAACCGGTAAAAACTATTGCTCAAGATCTCATAAACCAATGGCAAAAACACGGAATACATATTTCACTAGACAGCAAAGACCCAGCAAGTTTCACGGACGAGATAATCAAAACCAGAAACTACCAAATGCTTTTGTTTGGAAATATTTTATTAACGCACCCCGACCTGCTACATTTCTGGGGATCAAGCGAACGATTCTATCCTGGACTTAATTTTTCACTCTATAGCAACGCGTCGGTAGATACACTCATGGGAACATTAAAACGAGTTGCGGTAGACGATCCCAAACGATCACAAATTCTAGAAACGATCACCCGTTATATTAATCAAGACATGCCGGCATTATTCTTAGTATCTCCACACTATATATATATTACAAAACCATCAGTACAAGGAATAAGCACGGGGCCCATTTCCCTCCCCGCCGAACGATTTAATGATGCTGCGCAGTGGTATGTAAAAACGAAGCGAGTTCTTAAATGAAGCGTTGCGGGTAAGTCTATAATATACAGTGTTACTTAATAGGTTGACGACTTGCCCGCAACGCGTAATCCCGCACCGAAAACCACCAGTTTATGAGTAAGTTTATGGTTTTCTGGTGCGTGGATAAACCAGGGCTTGAAATTTAAAACGATTTGTGCTAGCATTAACATAATTCATTTTCTCCTAACTAAATACACGCAGATACGCGTTTCGTTTTTTAATGTAATACTTATAAGCCGAGCCCCAATAACATTCTACGAATATTACGGGGTAAGGTGGCACAAGCTGGGATGGTGAAACCCCGTATAACAACAAGTTGTATAACGGGGCACGTTGGCAGATACTTCAAATAATTTGAATATGTAATATGCTCCACTGAGAATAATAAAACATATATGCCGAGGTGGCGAAATTGGCAGACGCACTAGCTTCAGGTGCTAGCGACCGCAAGGTCATGCAGGTTCAAGTCCTGTCCTCGGCACACAATTAATCGCATTATGGTATAGGTATCGCCGTCCGCATTATTTATTAATTTCCAATTTACAATTTCCCATTTTCATTCAATTTTCAGTTATTTAATTTCAAAATTAAACCCTTAATTGGAAATTGATAATTGAGTACTGAAAATTAAACGGTGATACGCGCCGCAAAACCGATACCAATAACAATAAACCAATTAAAAAAATAACACTAAATTATTAATAAAAAAATAACCAAAAACCAAGAGGAAAATTTTGAATTAAAACTTATATTTTTGAATTTTGCCTTTTGAATTTTAACCTAAACTTTTATGGAACAAACACAAAAAACTCGTGGACGGGTAGGACATCATACTCCCCGCGCCACCCAACACAGAACAACACGTAGTCCGCATCGTCGCACTACACCCGCATCGGGCCCGCTACACCCAACACGCAAACACACACGTACTATAACTGGAACAGTAGCAGAACACACAAAACACGTGCGCTTTATTCCCCTCGGAGGACTTGAGGAGGTAGGACGTAACATGTCCATGTTTGAATACGAAAATGAAATCGTAATCATTGATATGGGGCTACAATTCCCCGAAGAAGAAACTCCGGGAATAGACTTTATTATTCCAAACATTACCTCACTAATCCCAAAACGAAAAAATATTAAGGGGGTTATTGTTACTCATGGGCACTATGACCACATTGGAGCCATTCCGTACTTAATGTCAAAACTAGGAACCGATATACCCATATACACTGCCGCGTTTACAAAAGCAATCATTAATAAACGCCAGGACGAGTTCCCCAATGGAGGCAAGTTAAATATTATTACCGTGAAACCCGGGGAAAAGGTTCGCGTTTCAGAACACTTTAGCGCAGAATTTTTTGATGCCGATCACACCATTCCCGATTCTCTTTCGGTGGTCTTAAGCACACCCGTAGGCAATATGGTATATTGCTCAGATTTAAAAGTAACCCGCGATCTTGCTGGTGAGCCACATCAAATAGAGGTGTATAAGCGTGTGGGAGAACACGGTATACATACTTTATTCTTAGAAAGCACAAACGCGTGGAAACCAGGAAAGTCGGTTTCTGAAGAAACGGTTATTAAAAACCTAGACGACTTCTTTGTAAATGCAAAGGGACGCCTTATCATTGGACTATTTGCTTCTCTTATTACTCGCGTGGTTGATATTTTTCGCGTAGCAGAAAAACATGGACGCAAAATAGTATTAAGTGGATTCTCGTTAAAAAACAATGTACAAATTGCTCAGAATCTAGGGTATTTGAAAGCAAAAAAAGATACGATTATTCCTATAGAACAAATTAGCAAATACCGCGATGATCAAATTCTAGTATTAAGTACCGGCGCACAAGGAGAAGCAAACGCCAGCTTAAATAAAATAGTAACCGGAGAAAATAAAAATATTTCAATTAAAAAAGGAGATACTATTATATTTTCGTCGTCAGTTATTCCCGGAAACGAGCGTCCTATTCAGAACTTAAAAGACAATCTTACCCGGCAAGGAGCACGGGTGTATCAAACACAACACATAGACATTCACTCGAGCGGACACGGACCAGCAGAGGATTTGAAATTGGTCACCTCGCTCATTAAACCAAAATTCTTTGTACCGATTCACGGTATGTACTTTATGCGCGCCGCAAACACCGACCTTGCGCAAGAAACAGGCATCCCGGAACAAAATAGCATTTTGCTAGACAACGGACAGGTACTTGCGCTCACCCCCACCAAAGCAGTGGTTACTCAAGAAACCGTACCTACGTCATACGTAATGGTAGATGGACTAGGAGTAGGAGACGTTGAAGAGGTGGTGGTACGCGACCGGGTGGCTCTTTCACAAGAAGGGATGTTTGTTATGATTGTTACCTTAGACAAGCGCACTGGACGATTCCTTAAAAACCCAGATATTATTTCTCGCGGATTTATTTATTTAAAAGAGAACAAAGATATTATTGAAGAGGTGCGTAAAAAAATTAGAAGTATTATTAGCCGCATTCCTCATTTTCAATCGGTTGAACCCGATTACTTAAAGGCACTATTGCGCGACCAAGTGGGTCAACATATTTATCGTGCCACCAAACGCCGCCCCATGATTATTCCGGTTATTATTGAAGTATAGCATCGCCCGATACAAACAATGCAAACTTAATCCGAATAACGCGAAAAAATACTATAAAATCCTGCCACCGAGCAGGATTTTATAATTCGTTAAATTCGAGTAAATTCGAATGATTCGCATCGGCGTAAAGATATGGGTAAAAAGTTAGATTTTAAACCCATTCTTTGCTATTTGACAGGATGTTAATTATATGATATACTGACAAAATAGAACATTGAAAAACATTGTGGTTGTTTATTGAGGTCGTTTTTGCGGGTTCAATTAACAATCATAATTATTAGGGAGAAATAAGATGAAAAAGATTATAGTTATATTACTATCTATCACGATCTACATGTCTATCGGATGGTATGTTGTTAATACCACCAGAAACAACCCCAGTGACCCACAACAAAGAAATCTCATTGAAAAATTTATTAGTGGGCCGGGAGAACATTCCTTCCAAAAATACACGATTAGTAAAGAGTCGGATGGTGCTCTTATGAGCATTATATGGGCAATACCTATTGCGGTCATATCTATTTGGTGGATTCTTTACTTGATTTGGCAATTTATTCTGTGGATTATTATAGGAATCACATCATTCGCAAAATTCATTTTCTGGCTGATTATACAGGGTGGTTTTTATAACGCCTTCGGCTGGTGGGGAATCCTGGTATTAGTAATTATTCTCATCTGTGTGATTTGGTGGAAAAAAATTTATTCTTTCTTCCATATGAGCAAAAAGGATGCCCTGAAAGCCATTGGAAGGGAAGGGGATAATTAATCACAGCCATCGTTCACGTTCCTCGAACGATGGCTTTTTCTTTTCCAAAAATCTCACCACGTAAAAACATTCCAACATTCTTAAGAATATGAGAATGTTCTATTTTAAAAATTTATTTAAAATTTACTTTATAACTTGATAACTTTAAACTTTATAACTGGAACATTTCGTTCCCCTTCGGTATCACCGCATGTACCCCTAATTCTTTTTGCGCCGCATCGCAAAGCGCACGTTGCTCCTGGCTGTCTCCCTGTACCACAAATAATGTTTTAAGATTAGTTTTGATGGCTGCTATCCATTTTAATAACAGCGGTTGATCCGCATGCGCGCTATACCCCCCAAGCACCTCAACTTGCGCGCGAACAGGAACTCTATCTCCCATAATGGTTACTTCTTGCGCGCCATTAATAATTTGGCTCCCCAGAGAGTCTTTTGGTTGAAATCCTACAAACACAATTACATTGTTGGGGTCCTGCAAATACCGCAACTCATGGTGTAGCACTCGTCCCCCATTAGACATTCCCGACCCCGCAAGAATCACTTTGGGAGCGGGGACTGAATTTATTTTTTTGGATTCCTCAGTAGTTTCGGTAAAGGTGAGATTAGGAAATTTAAATATATCATCTTTTTGCGCCGCGGCCCGTGCTTCATCATCAAAATATTCCGGATCATGCACATGTTTTTCATATAACTGGGTAATTTTGATCGCGAGTGGACTATCTACAAAAATAGGAACCTGCAAAAGATGTTTGTGTTCAATTAAATCATTTAATTCATATAACAACTCTTGCGTGCGTTCCATAGAAAATGCCGGAATAAGAACTACTCCTCCACGTTGTACGGCTTGTTCTATAATGTTTCGCAGCTTTTCTTTTCGTTCATATATGGGTGGGTGTACCCTTCCTCCGTACGTAGATTCTATAAGCGCATAATCAACCGCAGGTAAATATTCAGTGTCTTTTACCAAAGGAGCAGGCACGTTTCCTAGATCACCAGAAAAACCAACTTGTACCCCAGCGCACGCAACCACAATAGAAGCCGATCCCAAAATATGTCCCGCGTCATAATACGTAACCGTAAACGGTCCTTGTGTGTGCGGTTGGTGGTAATGAATAGTGTGCCACTGACTCATGGCCTGATCTATGTCTGCGGGAGTAAATAGGGGTTCATTTGGTTCTCTTCCTTCTTTTTCTGCCTCTGTCTTTTCTCTATGTACCATAATGGCATACGCATCTAATAAGAGTTCGGTGGCCGCTTCTTTGGTGGGAAGTGTAGAATAAATAGGCCCCTCGTATCCCGCTTTTATAGCAATGGGAATACGCCCAATATGGTCAATGTGCGAGTGAGTAATACATATGGCATCAATGGTATGTGGATCGAATGGTAATGGTTCAACATTTTTTGCTTCAAAGTCTTCGTCTCCTTGAAACATACCGCAATCAATCAGAATACGAGAATTCTCATGTTCTAATAAATAGTTAGACCCCGTCACGCTTTCAGCGCCACCAAGAAAAGTTAGTTTCATAGAAACAGTATACTGTTTCTAATTTTCAATTTCCAATGTCTGTGTGCTGTGTTGGTTATAATAATCATCCAGACCCCAGATATACACAAACAGAAAGATATTAATGTTTCAGAGAGTGAAATTTTTTTACTCCAGCCTGGTGATTTAGTCATTCTCAATGAATCAACTTCTGGTAATCAACTGTATGAGATTTTCGGAAACGCTACCACCACAAACAGAAAGATTAATGAAACAATATCTTTCTACGCATTTAACACTGAAACATACCACCGTCCTGGTTGGTACGTAAGAGATAGGATTAAGAAGGTTTATAAACTTGGGACGGAAGAGTACAAAGAGATGGCTGTAAAGTTTATCACTCCATGGAGGAGGTGAACCAGAAACAAAACCCCCGGTTAGTCGGGGGTTTTTCTATTCGCGTTATTCGCACACAATTCGCATTGTTCGCATCGAGCACACGCTATAGGCATGTACTAGACACAATGCTATCTTTTTCATCTACCCGCATAACCCGCACACCACTAGTCGCGCGAGAACTCTGACGAATATCTGCCAATTTCGTACGGATCACTTGTCCTTTTGCCGAAAGCACAATTACCTCTTCTTCTTCACCAATAATCTTAAATGAAACAATATTTCCTGTTTTGGGAGTAATTTTTGCGGTTTTAATACCTTGTCCTCCACGCGATTGCGTTTTATATTCGCCCACCGGTGTTTGTTTGGCAAAACCTTTACCCATGACTACTAACAGATTTTGTTTCTTGTCTGCTTTTTGTTGCACAATATCAATTCCTACCACTTCATCGTTTTTCTTTAATTTAATACCCCGGACCCCCGCCGCAGTTCTTCCCATAGGGCGTAATTGACTCTCTTTAAAACGAATGGCTTGCCCGCCCGCGGTAATTAAAATAATTTCATCTTTACCCGACGAGGGCATAACCCATTTTAATGCGTCTCCTTTTTTAAGATTGAGCGCAATAATACCGTTGCGGCGCACATTCGCAAAATCTTCAATGGGTGTTTTTTTAATTACCCCATCTTTTGTTGCCATCACCAAGAATTTTATGTCGCTATCTTTTGCGTTATAAGTAACAAACGCACGCACATTTTCTGACGCGGGAATGTCTAAGAAATTATGAATAATTTTGCCTTTTGATGTACGACTCCCCTGGGGGATTTCATATACCTTAGTTTGGAACACCTTCCCTGAATCGGTAAAGAAAAGAGCACTATCGTGTGTGTGGGCGCTTTTAAGGTGCGTGAGAAAATCATCTTCTCCAACATCGGACCCAATAAGCCCTTTGCCCCCACGGTGCTGTACTTTAAAAGTGTCGGGGCTCACTCGCTTAATATAGCCGCCCGAAGACATGGTTACCACCACTTCTTCTTGCGCAATTAAATCTTCATCGGTAAATGTAGAAAGCCCGCCGTCAACCAATTTTGTGCGACGCGGATCACCATATGCTTCCTTAATTTCAATTAATTCTTTTTCTACCACTGTTAAAATATTTTTTTCAGAAGAGAGAATCCGTTCTAATTCTTTAATGAGTTTACGCTTTTCTGCTAATTCATCTTCAATTTTTTGACGTTCCAGTGAGGCAAGCGTTTGTAGGCGCATTTCCAAAATGGCAGTTGCTTGTGCGTCGGAAAGTCCAAATTTCTTTTTTAAATTTATATGTGCTTCTTCTTTGTCTTTTGATTTTTTAATAGTGGCGATTACCGCATCAATATGATCCAACGCGGTCACCAGACCTTCTAAAATATGTTCGCGTTCTTTTGCTTTACCTAAATCAAATTCCGTGCGGCGACGCACCACCACCTGCCGATGCCCCAGATAATTATCAAGTACATCCTTTAGAGAAAGGGTTTGGGGTTGTGTGGCATTCTGCACAAGCCCCACCATATTCAAATTAAAATTCTTTTGTAATTCAGTGAGTTTAAATAATTGATTCAAAATTTTCTGGGGAGCAGCATCGTTTTTAAGTTCAATAACCACCGAGAGCCCTTCTTTATCGCTTTCATCGCGCAAGTCTTTAATACCCTCAAGTTTCTTTTCTCCTACTAATGTTGCAATTTTTTGAACCAATTCTGATTTATTCGCCCGATACGGAATTTCTGAAATAACAATATTAAATTGCCCCGGTTTGCGCTCCACAATATCGGTTCGCGCGCGACAGGTAATAGCGCCTTGCCCAGAAGAATACACCTCTATAATATTTTTTCTGTCATACATAAGTCCCCCGGTCGGAAAATCGGGTCCTTGTATAAATTGCATTAGTTCCTGAGTTCCTGCTGATGGTTTTTTAATTAAATGCAAAATAGCGTCAACCACCTCGGTTAAATTGTGCGGGGGAATATCTGTTGCCATACCCACTGCAATACCCGTGGTCCCGTTTAATAATAATTGTGGAATTTTTGACGGAAGTACACTCGGTTCTTGACGCGTGGCGTCGTAGTTTGGAATAAAATCAACCGTATTTTTTTCAATATCAAAAAGCATCTCTTCGGCAATTTTGGTAAGTTTACATTCGGTATAACGCATAGCTGCCGCGTTGTCTCCATCAATACTCCCCCAGTTACCTTGCCCCTGAATAAGAGGGTATCGTAACGAGAAATCCTGTGCCATACGAACCATGGCATCATAAATAGAAGAATCTCCGTGTGGATGGTATCTTCCCATTACCTCTCCAACCACATTTGCGGATTTTCGTAATTTTGAACTATGAGTAAGACCGCTGTCCCACATTCCCCACAAAATACGGCGATGCACCGGCTTTAAACCATCACGCACATCGGGAAGCGCACGCGAAACAATAACCGACATCGCATAATCCAAATAGGAACGCTCTAACTCAGTCGTAATTTCAGCAGACACTAATTGAGTTTCGCGCGGAGTTGATTCGGGTTCTGTGTTTTGTTGTTTTTGGTTTTTCATAATGAAGTGTTAGTGGAAGAAGTAGTTGATGAAGCGGTTTGAGGTGTAGAAGACGCAGGTAATAAAGATGGGGTGCTACTCACTATGGGTGTTGGATTTCCCTCTAAGACCGACCCGAGGCTGTTCCACGCGTTTCCAACCGCATCTTTTGCTTGATTCCATTTGTCGCGCAGGGGGCTAAAATCAGTTGACTGGGGGGTTCCTGAGGCAGAATACGTATGGGTTCCCGACATCCACGATGCTTGCGTATCCACAAATCCAAGCTGTATAGCAATAATCCACCCCCCAAGCAACACACAAAACACCACTACAACAGACCATATAAATATTCTTTTTCGTCGATGCTCATCAAGAGCACGCACCCGGTTTACCCAGTGCCGCATAGTGTTACATTAAATCTTTAAACATACGACTGTCGTTTTTTTAATTTCATCCAATTCTTTTTTCTTGCATACAAATTTCTCTTGTGGTTCAACGGCTCCTCCATTAATACGCTCCAAAAGAGGCGTAAGCGCTCCCGCGGATCGTTTTAACCCTGATATTTTAAAGAATGAGGGAATAAATACTTTCGGCGTAACTTGTTTTAACAAACGAGCCATACGATCTTGATCAATAAAGGGAGCTCCTCCGCCTGGGCCAATAAGAATATCAATTTCTTCAAAGTTTTCTAATACCTGCGGAGGAAGATCTTCACTCAAATGCCCCAGCACCCCAATAGTAATATCTTCCCACAAAATAATATAAACAGTTTTAAAAAATTTTGATGTTGATTCTTGTGGTAGTTCAAACCCTTTTATGTGAACTCCACGAATATCATATTCTCCCGCACCGCGAATAATGGTTTCTTCTTGTTCGCCAAAAGGAAACGGCCAAGAGGTCAGTGTGCGAACATGTGCGTCAACTTTTCCTCGGGGAGGAGTAAGCCCAGTTGATGAATCGTACACATCAAGCAAAACAGACGTATCACCGTTTTGTAATCGAAAACAACCCTCTCCGTACCATGTGATTACCATAGAATAAGTTACAAAATTTCAAATTTTGAATTTCAATTTAATTTCAGAATCTATAAATTAAACCATTAAATTAGAACTTGAAATTTAGAATTTAAAATTAACTATAACCCAATTATAGTTGAATTTCCCTTGATTTGCAAACTCTTTTTTGCTATGGTAGCAACACAACGGTAGAACCGTTTTTGCTATTTTATGACGCAAAAGCACATGAAATAGCGCATATATTGTTATGTTTAATAAAACGTTAGATGAGTCAAAAAAGGGTCACCCACTCGCGCGGGTACTCAAGAACAATCCCTCTCTTATTAATACGCTTAAGGAAGGAGATGTAGTAGAAGTAGCTCTCTTAAAACGAGGGAGTCGAGTTGCGTATTTTGATATTGTCGGGCAAGGAACCGGTGTTGCGTATGGAATGGAATTTGTAAACGCGCAAAACATTATAAAAAATATGGAACCCGGACAAACCATTACCGCAACCGTAGTAACCGCGGAAAACGAAGATGGATTTACTGAGCTTTCATTAGTAAAAGCCATGCGCCAAAAGAATTGGCAAGAAATTAAAACCCTTAAGGAGGGAGGCGGAGCGTTTGAAGTAAAAATCAACGCAGCAAACAGCGGAGGACTTATGACCGAGATACAAGGGGTTAAGGCATTTATTCCCGTCTCGCAATTAAGCACCGAAAACTACCCACACGTAGAAGATGGAAACAAAAATAAAATTTTAGAAGAACTTAAAAAATTCGTGGGCACCACGATGGAAGTACGTGTATTAGATTTTAACCAGAAAGCCGAAAAATTAATTCTCTCAGAAAAAGAAGTAACAGGAGAAGGTGTACGAAAAAGCTTAGAAAATTATAAAGAAGGAGATGTGGTGGAGGTAGTGGTATCGGGAGTTGCCGACTTTGGAGTGTTTGTACGATTTGTAGATGATCCCAATATTGAGGGGTTGGTTCATATTTCAGAAATTGACCACAAACTTATTGATTCTCCTAAAGAAGTGGTAAAAGTAGGAGACGCAATTCGCGCAAAAATTATTGAACTAAAAGATGGCAAAGTATCTCTTTCATTCAAAGCATTAAAGGATAACCCGTGGGACAAAGCGGAAGAGCTATTCAAAGTAGACCAAGAATTAGAAGGAACAGTAACTAAATTTAATCCGTTTGGGGCTCTGGTAGCAATTGGAAATGATCTACAGGGACTCATTCATGTATCCGAGTTTGAATCCATAGAGAAAATGAAGCAAGAGCTGGAAGTTGGAAAAACATATACATTTATTGTTTCATCTCTAAAACCAACGGAAAAGAGAATCATCCTGAAGCTGAAGAAATAACACAACGCAGATCTGCAAGGATATAGACACAGATTCACACAGACTAGCATCAAAAATCTCGCCATGGCGGGATTTTTGTTACAGAAAATGTAAATTGGAACCTACTTGCCCGCCATAGTTTTAACGAAGGAGAAAATTCGTTGGTATGTTATTTTCTGTATTAATCCGTGTTATATCTGTGTGTATCCGCGTTGTGCCTCTAGCACTGCCTCGCGCTCACTCCACTCAATCTTTTTTCCTCCCTTTACTCGAATGTAACTTTCAGAACCCTTACCGGTGCATACCACCACGTCTCCTGGTTGAGCCAAAGATACCGCCTTTGTAATTGCTTCTTTTCTATCTAGAACCCGATGCGTGCGCGCGTGGGCATATTTGCTTCCCTGTCGTACTCCCTCAAACACCATATCAATAATTCTGTCTGGGTCTTCATTAAATGGATCCTCGTTCGTAAGTACAATTTCATCACAGTAATTGCCGGCCAGTTTTCCCATAGCGGGCCGTTTCCAGGTGTCACGCCCACCACCCGCCGATCCCAACACACAAATTAATTTAGTTCCTCGTAAATCAACTCGCGCGCGTAAAAACGCATACACCGCTTCTAAAGAATCGGGAGTATGCGCGTAATCTACCACCACCTCAAACGGTTCCTTAACCACAAACTCCATGCGCCCCGAAACCCCTAAAAACGAGATGAGCGCTTGTATAATGTCGCGGTGAGTAATTCCCTCTTCCCGGGCAACTGCGTACATGGCGGCAATATTTATCTTATTAAAATCTCCGGGAAGCGCGGGACAATCGGGTATATCAAATAAATCATCGGCACTAAAGAGTATTTTCTTACTGTCTCCCGCGGCTCGTATAAAATCATCGGCATGCGAGTCGTTTTTATGAATATAAAATACAGTATTCCGAGAATGGTTGTGCGCATACGTAAAAAATGAGAGTTTTGCTTGTAGATATTTTTTAAAAGAACCGTGCGATTCAATATGTTCGGGATGAATATCTAAAAAAACCGCTCCCGCCCACGAAATGAATTTGTGCCTGTGCTGTACAACCCCTTGTGAGGTAACCTCTATAAACGCATACGCGCTCCCTGCTCGTACACTTTGACGCAAAAACCGTTGAATAAAAAACCGCCCGGGCATGGAATTGCTGGTTTTATTTTTTATAGAATTTGTACCATCACTCATAAAAGCACTAGAAAGATACGCGCTTTGTTTGCCCACAGATGAAAAAACATGTGCCAACAAGGCTACGGTGGTTGTTTTTCCTTTGGTACCGGTTATCCCAATAACCCGAATCTTGTGCGACGGAAACCAAAATAACACCGCAGACACAAGTGCCCAAGAGTAATGATAGACAGAATAAATAAAATTTTTAAGCACAAATTTTTGAATTTTATAAATAAAATCTAATGTTTCAAATTTTAAATATTGAGATTTATTTACAAAATTATAAAATTAAAAATTATAAAATTTATTGTCCGTGTCGTTTCGTGGATAATAACTTCAATGCCCTCCGTACCTTTTCTTCAATAGTAAGTTCCGCTGGTATCTGTGGCCGTACACTTTCTATATCTTTTTGTTTATACCCCAAATCGGAAAGAATGGACTCAAGTTCAACCAAACCAGACTCCATTAACGCTTCTTTACCGGAGCTTTTTTGTATTTTTTCCTTAAGGTCCAGAATAATCTTTGATGCAGTTTTAGTACTAATACCCGCTTGTGAAGCAAGTTGATCTTTTTGTTCAAGGGCAACATATGCGCTTAATCGCCGCACTGGTACCGCATTCATAATTTTTGCGGCAATCTTGGGACCAATACCTGAAATGGTATTTAAAAGCTCAAAAAATGAGAGTTCCTCCTGAGAAGCAAACCCGTACAACGTGAGCGGATCCTGCTGCATAAAACACACCACCCGAGCAGCTGTTCCAACCCCCACACTACCCAGAAATGAGTCCAAAACATTAACCTTAAACCCAATACCCGCGGTTTCTAGCACCACAAATCTATCTCCAATATGGGTAACTTTTCCTTCAATACTATAGAGCATCCCAGTAATTTACTTTATTTTATAATATATTAAACAATAATAAACAAAACCCGCAAGATTTAGTTATGTCTTATTCCAGCATACCCTCTTTCTCGCCTACGGCGTATAAAGTAAAGTTACTGGACATAGAATTAGTATAGCCCAATAACTTCCAATTTCCAATTTCTGAATTTTACCCGCCTCGCTAAAGCTGGGGCGAAGCGGGTGAATAAAACATATTATTCCAAATTCCAAACATTTAAATTTATTTACAAAATTATAAAATTCACATAGGTTGACTCCACGCTATATTTCTGATATTCTGCACGAGTAAATAAATATTCAAATTAGCAATTAATACCTCATTATGCCTAAAATTAAATCAGCAAAAAAGGCGCTCCGGCAAAATATCCGCCACAGAAAAGTAAACGATGCTCGCAAAAAGAATCTGAAACAAACGGTTAAATCATTCCGCAAGTTGGTAGAGGAGAAAAAGGGGGCGGAAGCAAAAGAAGCCTTGGTTAAAGTGTTCTCAACTGTAGACCGGGTAGCTAAAACCAAATTTATCAAAAAAGCAAAAGCAAATCGAATTAAGTCACGGGCCGCAAAATTACTTAAAAAATTAGAAGAAAAATAATCTTCCAAAAACCGCCTCGGCGGTTTTTTGTTACCCATACCCAATAGGCGTTATATATTTCACGAAATTACAATCTCCTCAAGCGCCTGATCCATATCTAATCTACCCGTCTTTACTAATTCGTCCGCGCGAGCAAGCGCGCGAATAAGGGGTTCTTTTTTTGCCATTTTTGCTAAATATCCAAATATTAGAAATGGTTCCACGTGTTGTGACTTCATATATTCCCATAATTCCAATCGATGGGGCAGAGAACCACCAGAGACAACAGAACGAGCAAATTCAAATACTTCTCGCGTTTCTGCATACTCGGGGAGGGTGTTAAGAAATGATATAGTTATATGATTTGTGAGTAGAGAAAGTCTGGTAAGCTCGTGGTAAGCACCGTACATATCATTACCCGCAAATACATATACCCGAGCCACAGCCGAGGTGTCTAACACAACACCCTCCCCATGAGCAATATATAAAAGTTCTTTCGTTGCTTGGGTGGAAGAATAATGAGGAAAAAACTGATCAGAATAAGTAACATCCAAAAATATTTTTTTCTGTGCTATGGTTAGCTCTTTCTTTGGCCACGACTCATGCACCATGCACAAAACGTCCTTACTCTGCGCGCGCTGGAGCATACGATTGATTAGAGAAATATCTGAAATAGAATTTATGTGAGACAATCGTATAATCTTCTTACCTTGCGCGAATAATCCCGTATCAAATAAAAAATTATATGCGTTTTGTGCAGATGCCTCATCTTCCATATCAAAAACCGCATACAACGCATCGGGGTATTTTTGGCGAGCTGCGTCTATGAGCTCACGTTCCTTCTTGTCTCGCGCATACGCATTGGGACCATAAAGCAGAATAACCATAAGCAAATTGCCAATTTTCAATAACCAATTTCCAGTAAATTTTCAATGAATTAATTTTTAAAATTGAGCTATCGAATTATGAAATGAAAATTGTAAATTGGTAACTGAAAATTATTATAACGTCACGGCTCCTAATGGATTTTCGGATTGAGCATCAACGGTAGGTAACGTTACGTAGAACGTAGTTCCTCGATTCAGTTCGGAAGTAACGGTAATATCTCCCCCATGATTACGTACAATATTGCGAGCTATGTATAACCCCAACCCATTTCCATCAGCAACTGTTTTTATAGCATTATCAGCACGGAAGAATTTACCAAATAACTTATCGAGCTGTTGCGGGGGAATACCTATTCCTGTATCAGTAATGCGCACCTCAAGAATTTTAGTATTATCATGAAACACAACCGACACCGTAACACTTCCCTGCTCTACGTTGTATTTTATGGCATTATCTAACAGGTTATAAAACACCATGCCTAGTTTTTGAGCATCAGCGCGCACAAAATAATCTTTTTTAGGACGATCAAAATAAACCGCAATATTATATTGTTTCCCCAAATCGTATGCTTGTTTAAGAATTTCATCTAGGAAAGGCAGAAAGGGTATGGTTTTTAATTCATATCCAAACTTACCTTCCTCAATTTTTGAAACATCCAACAGGCTATTTACCGTGTTCAGTGAATTTTTTACCGCAGAAAAAGCGGTGTCTACAAACTGTTTTTGGTCATCGGTAAGAGGCGACCCCTCAAGCGCCTCTAGGGCCCAGTTTACCGCGGTAAGGGGGGTTCGTAATTGATGAGCAGCAACCCCAATAAACTCAGTCTTTGACTTTAATAACTGATTCTCCCGGGTAAGATCGGTAATGAGCTTAATAAAGCCAACCACTCCTCCAGATGAATCAACAATGCGATCAGTAATTACATGCAGATCAACGGTGGGGTCTTGAAACGAAATATCCGCAACCTGTGGAAAGGTGCCGGGGTCGGAAAGCTTAATAACCGTAGGGGCAAGCGAAGAAAAAACAACTTGCACCAACATGCGCAACTGAGCATCACTTGCCTGAGCGGCATCAATGGTCATTCCAAGCACTTGATCTTCTGAGGCTCCAAAAATATTTTGCGCCGCCGGATTATAAATAAGAACCTTAAAATTACTATCATAGGCAACCACTCCTATGGGCATATCATGAATAATAGTTTCAATTTGTTTCGCGCGCGTGTCGCTGGATTCTTCAATGGTGGTAGCGTGCATATTTGAAAATCCAAATACTACAAAAATTGCCACCGTAGCGACTATTCCTATAATCATCCAGGGAGAGGGTAAAAATAAAATATCAAGTGCAACAACCCCAACCACCAAAGGAAGAAGATATAAAGCTAGTCTAAGTTCTGTTTTTTTCATTGCGAGTCTAAACTGAAATAATTACAGCCTTTAAAATCAATGTTACGGTTTATAATCAAACACATACAACGAGTCATCTAATCGGTTTACAAAGAATACCTGTTGCGCGCGAGAACGCAAGTCCTTGGCATCAAAGGGAACCTGGGTGGTCCCTAAAAGCGTTTGGGCTTGGTACCCAACATCTGCCGGTAGTCTATATAAATAGTCATTGGTAAACAACGACATGTTGTTATAGTCATCCGGGAGCTGAGAAATAATATTCCTACTTTTCACTTGAGGGGCAGCGCACAATGCATCCGCCGAATCAAATGAAAACACACATTTTGATGCAAGGGTATCTACGCCAAGAGACGTGCTGGTTCCTGTCTTTATATTCACTAGTGAGGTAGATATATTGTTATTACTCGTGTTCTTAAACAAGAGCGCGTAAGGAGTTTGTTGTGAAACAACCATTCCCACCCCTGACCCCGAAACAAACTGGTTTAGGGTTTTTTGCACGGTATTAAAATACCATATTTCTCCCACCGCATCAGCGGATTGTGGAGGAATTAAATAAATATTATTCCCCGCTGGCCACGAAAGAGACACATCATCAATAAATAAAGAAAATACCTTGGTAATAGTTTTTTTAAGGGAGGTAAGGTCTCGAATATATAAGGATTGCTTCCCCGAAGAATCGGCTTGTAAATAAGCAAGTTTATTCCCGTCTGAAGAAAACGTTGCGGAAACTACTCCTTCGGGCAAAAGCTCAAAAGCTCGACGTGTTACATCAAATAAAGCTATTCTTTTTGTCTGGAGGGTAATAGCTATATACTGCCCCGATGGAGATTGAATTAGTTTTAATGGAGAAAGCCCAAA
>JAKBUF010000007.1 GCA_021844025.1 bacterium
ACCCATTCATAAGACAATCTATTATTATGAAGAAACAAGATTTTGTTGAAGTGGTTATGAAAGCGGGTGGTATTGAGGTTAAGAAAACTGCCGCCGCTGTTGTTGATGCTATCTTTGATACCATCATTAAAACCATGAGCAAAGGAGAAGAAGTTGCGGTCGCAGGCTTTGGTACATTCAAAGTTTCAAAGCGCGCTGCTCGCGAAGGAATCAACCCTCGCACGGGAGAAAAAATCCATATTGCAGCTTCTATCAAACCGAAATTCCGCGCCGCAAAGGCATTAAAGGAAGCGGTACAATAGAAAAGTACCTGTCTCTCGAGAGACATATCAAAAATCCCGTCTATTGACGGGATTTTTGTGTACACTATATACGGTGTTTGATTTATCCACGCACCAGAAGATTATATATTAACTTACGTACACATCATCTTCGGTGCGGGATTTCGCTTTCCAAGTAAAAAACTGAAGACTTATGAATTATAACGAGGTATTATAAACTTGCTTGGAAAGCTTCATTTTAGATAGTTCTTTACATTTGAACTCATTTCCAAAAATGTGTCATATACCGACTTAATTCCGGTTATTGCATCGGTGATATTCTTTTGTAAAAGCTTTTCTATAAAAGAAAGTCTTGATTCTTGGGTTGTGTCTTGTGGGGTGGTTGATGCAGTTGAGCTTGCGGTATTAGTGTATAAATCATCTATATATTGTGTATCTGATGCGTTTGGTTGTGGAGTATAGCTGTGCAAAATAATTTCTTGAGCATTTTGATCTGCTCGATGTGCTTGCCCGAGGGTTGATGATGCGGTATCAAATAAATTCTGTAATGCTTTTGATTTAGTTAACTTCTGCTCATAAATTTTTTGTACATCTAGACGAATTTTTTCTAAACGATCATCTCCAATTTGAAGCATATTTTGTACCGTTAGGGCGGCAACAATAGTGTGAGCCTGTTTAATAAGCGGGTCGATAACCGTTGTTTTTTCTTGTTCAATATCTCGCGCTACATTCTTTAAAAGAGCCGTAGTGACGCTTGAATCGTGATTTACTCGGTCGTACGCATATCCGTAATACTCATTTGCGCGGTCAAATCCTGCCAATATGGTGTCGCGGATATTTTTCCATGTTTCGTTATTGTCTTGTGGCAGAGTGGCGTCTTGTAATCGACTACGCGCATCGGCTACTTGTTGTTTTGCCGCGGTAATAATGTTGGTTAGAATTTGTTGGCGGAGGCGAAACTCTTGCAATTCCTTCTGTTGCTCAGGAATGGTGGTACTGTCTTGAAGTTCAAATAATTGTTGTACCTGATCTTTAATGTGAGTTAATTGTGATGTTACGGTTGTTTGCTGTGCGTGTGCTTGTGGCATCGTAAGCGCAATACTCATATAAATAAAAACAGGCACCAAAAGCCAGATTTTTTTATAATGTAACAAATAATTCATGGAACGTTACTTACTTAATTCTTGAATAAGCGAATTGAGATCGGTTGAAGATGTGGGGGTTGAAGATGCCACTGCTTGATTTAATTCTTTTACTTCAGACTTTATAATCGTGTCATTTAAATGATTCAATTGTTTCTGAGAAAGTTGTTCTAGTGCATTTGTGCTCTCTTGAGAGGAGGTATTAAAATAACCCAAATTATTTAGCTCTATATTCATGGCGGAATTGAGCATTTGTGCTTCAGCGGTAATGCGTTGGGTGTTAAGCCCGGGAAGTAATAAAGGTGAAAGTTCTCGAGTCGCGTAGAATGATATAAGAATAATAGCAGTTGCAACAGCCACAAATGATCCGATGCGAATGGTATTAAATGCTCCTGTGCGCAAACGTTGTGCCCAGGTGACTGAGACGGTATGCGGTTGTATGGTTGAAATATTCGGTTTGCGGGCAATGATCAATGTACGTGATTCACGCGAAAACTCCGCCCGCGGAGTAATGCGTCGGAATTCTTGTAGTAATCCTTTTAATTGATCATTCTTCATTTTCATGTTTTTGCTGTTCGTTTTTTTGAATTTCTTTTTTGAGGTTTCGGAGGGCTCGATGTTGTAGTACCCGTACAGTTCCCTCGTGTTTTCCTATAGCTATGGCCGTTTCTGCGTTTGAGAGCCCTTCGACAAATCGCATGATAATAACATCCTGTTGATCTGGATGAAGGGACCGCAAGGCGGCATGAACATGTTCCAGCTGTATTTTGTTGTGTACCGTTCCCACCATGTCTTGCATGACTGTGTGGCTCTCCTCGTCAATATCCTCAATAGGGATAGTGGTGTGTTTGGTTCGGTAATAATCAATTACTCGGTTTCGGGCAATTTGATATAACCAACTGGAAATAGGTAGCCCTTGTTCCTGAAACGAGCTTATGTTTTCCCATGCACTGAGGAATACTTGGTGCGTGAGATCCTCGGCCTCCTCACGATGGCTCACTTTAAGATAAATAAACCGAAAAATAGGCGGTTGATACTTATCATACAGCAAGCCAAAGGCCGAGGATTCTCCCGCAATGGCCTGTTTCAGAATTTCTACTTCGTTTGTTAAATGACCATCTATCATAGATAACGAATAATATATGGATATGTTTCACTTTCTAACCCGCCCATTTTATAGACTTTCCTATTGATAAAACCCTCAAAAAGGGCTGTATATCATACAGTATGACATATAATCATGATTTATGAAAGAACTGATTGAGCGTAGTAAGTTTACTCCCCATCTTTTTTTAGATATTAAATTAAAATTTGAAATTTAGAATTTAAAATTGTTAGTTTTATGGTATACTGATTTATATGAATTCAAATCGTATTACTGAAAGTACGCGTGTAGTAGTGGTGGGGACCGGATTTGTGGGAGCTACCTCCGCGTTTGCCATGATGGTGCAAGGGATTGCGTCGGAATTGGTACTTATTGATGTAAATAAAGAGAAATGCCAAGGCGAGGTGCTTGATCTAGAGCACGGACTTTCATTTGTTCCGCAAATGCGTATAAAGGCGGGGGACTGGAGCGATTGTGCAGACGCAGATGTAATTGTTATTACTGCGGGAGTTGGTCAAAAGCCGGGGCAGACCAGATTAGATTTAGTACAAACAAATGCTCCTATTATGCGTGAGGTGGTGCAGAATATAAAAAAGTATACCGATCGAGCGGTATTGGTAGTGGTAAGTAATCCACTGGATGTTATGACCTATGTGGCGCTACGTGAGTCTGGGTATCCTAAGGGACGCGTATTTGGTACGGGTACCACGCTAGATTCGTCTCGGTTTCGATTTTTATTAGGGCAAGCATTAGGGGTTGCCGCGGAAGATGTTGATGCTTATGTGCTAGGCGAGCATGGGGACAGTGAGTTTCCGGTGGTTTCTCACGCGAATGTTATGGGAGAACCCATCTCAAACCTCCCGGGGTATAGCTTGGAAAAAGTGCAAGAAATTTTTACTCATACGCGTGGGGCGGCAAGTGAAATTATTTGTAAAAAGGGAGCTACTTTTTATGCTATTGCGCTTGTGGTTTCGCATATCGTGCGCGCCGTATTATTTGACGAACAGCGTACGTTTCCTGTTTCGGTTTTATTAGAAGGGGAATATGGACTAAACGATATTTGCATTTCGGTCCCGGCAGTTATTGGACGTAATGGAGTTGAAAGAATTCTTTCCATACAACTTTCTAGTCAGGAAGCAGAACAATTACAAAAATCAGCCGGTGTCATTCGTTCGGTTATTGAGTCATTGGGATAATTTTATTCTTTTTGTTCTATAAATAAAAAACGTGTAAAACGTTTTTTATTATTTTGTCGGGACGCCGAGAATTGAACTCGGTCTACACAAATTTATAAGTATAAATTTCCGGAGAGTGCATTACGGCACCCTCGTTATTTACTAAGTCGGGACGCCGAGAATTGAACTCGGTCTACACGCACCCGAAGCGTGCGTACTACCGGCATACTCCGTCCCGACTTAGTAAATAACCCCAAAGCGTGCGCCGCGCCCCGTAGCGAAACAAAGTTTCTGCTATCGGGGTACTACCGGCATACGTGCCCCGTAGAGAACTTGTTCTTCTTTGGGGCTCCGTCCCGTTATTTACCACAACCGATACCGGTTGCAAAAATACCATATCACGCTATTATAAAAAAGTGAAGCAATTTAACCCCATGGAAAAACACAACCCCTTTTCACCGGATTATTACACGAAACCGGATTTTGATAAGGAAATGGAGCGTATGCATACGAGCGAATACATCGCTTCTCTTGATGCCGAAGAATCTTCTTTGGATGATGTTGTTAATATCCCCGCGTCTTCTCCAGAATCTATTCAAACACCTCCCCAAACCCCGTCTCACCAAGACTCTATTCTAAAAGAAATACAAGAGGGACATTTTATGCATATGGGGGAGCTAACTTCTCTTAGTGTTGAAACAGCGCGTATATTATCAACTCGTTCTTTCCTTGACCTACGAAGCGTGGGACACCTTTCTTCCGAGGCTGCGAGTATTTTAGGAGAACATCGGGGAAGGTTGATTTTACTAGGACTTATGTCTCTTGAGCCTGGAGTAGCTCAGGCATTGGGGGTTCACGAGGGTTTTTTGGATTTATCAGGCATAACTCATTTGTCACTGGAAGATGCTCGCGCGCTTTCATATCAAAAGGGAGACTTGCGACTAACCGGGCTTATGCTTGATTTTAGTGCGGAGCACGCGCGGGAGTCTGCGGAAATTTTAGATTCGTTTACTTCTCATGTGGGAGAAGTAATACTTACCCCCCAGTTACAAAAACAATTTGATAATTATAAAAAACAACACCAAGCAGCATGATTACCTATGATGATTTTAAAAAAATTGAACTCAAGACCGTTGTTATACAAAACGCACAACGGGTTGAGGGGTCTGAAAAATTATTACAACTGAATGTTGTTGAAGGAAAAACGGAATCAGGTGAGGTTCTTACGCGCCAGATTATTGCGGGAGTTGGAAAACAGTATGATCCCGAATTATTAGTAGGAAAAACTATTATTATTGTGGCAAATCTTGAGCCCCGCAAACTTATGGGATTAGAAAGCCAAGGTATGCTTTTGGCGGCAAGTAATGAATCAGAAGGACCTATTTTATTAACTACATTAAGTGACATTGCCCCCGGAAGCGAAATACGATAAAGTTTATATAGAAAATTTGGAGGAGTTATGGGTTTTTGGGCGTATTTTGGTTTTGGGATGTTATTCCTGTATCTGGGAGCCCTGTGGTTTGTGGCTCTCTATAGGAAAAAATAAAAGCAGTCGTTTTTAGAGACTGCTTTTTTATATGTATTTTGTATGATATGCTTGTGATGTTATGGTGCGTAAACGCGGTATACTGATTGGTGGAATATTTCTCATATTTGTTTCTCTACTCATGTTCTTTGTGTGGAGATTTTTATTTTTGAAACAAGGAATTACCGCTTCTACAAATGATTTTCAGTGTATTAGCTATGATCCTCGATACATTTTTGAAGAAAATATTACCCAAAAAGATTTTACTATCCCCGAAGAGCAAGTACGAAGGGACTTACGTGTTATTTCTAAAATTTCTCACTGTATCCGAACTTATTATACATTGCATGGAATGGAGGTGGTGCCGCGCATTGCAAGAGAATTTGGTATGTCGGTAATTGAGGGAGCTTGGATTGAAGACAATAATCCAAAAAACGAGGCGGAGGTGAATAATCTCATTACTATCATACATGAGAACCCGAACGTTATTATGACGTTTGTGGGAAATGAGACTATGCAGTTTAGAAGAGTTCCCGCGCAGCAGCTTATTGACTATATTGAGCGAGTAAGAAAACAAGTTTCTATTCCTGTTGGTACTTCCGAACGTTTAGAGGAGTGGAGACAATTTCCTGAGCTTTTACCGCACGTTGATATAGTTGGAATTCATGCTCTTCCCTATTGGGCTTCCGTTCCGGTTGAGCGGGCTGTTGGTTGGGTTTTTGATGTATATCGTGACGCGAAGGTGTTTGCGGGCGGAAAACCTGTTTTTATTAGTGAAACGGGGTGGCCATCATTAGGCACTCAATATGGGGCATCCGTCCCTAGTATTGTACACCAGGCGTATTTTATTAGAGAGTTTACTGCTCGGGCGCAGCTTGAAGGTGTTCCATACAACCTTTTTGAATTTAGGGATCAGCCGTGGAAAATGTATGATGAGGGTCGCACCGGAACACACTGGGGTTTATTTGATTCAGATCAGCAACTTAAGTTTTCATTAACGGGACCGGTAACTAATGATAAAAACTGGATGTATTGGGCACTGGGTACTATTGCGATTGTTCTTGTTCTAGGAGGAATTTTTTTATATTTTTTCTCAGACCTTTCTTTTGCGGGTCTTTTGTTTGGAATCTTGATTATCGTATTTTTGGCGGTTATTGCGTCTATTATTTTACAAACCGCTATCAGCGAATATGTTATTAAACGACCGTTTCTCTGGTTTTTTATTCTTCCCACACAATTCTTCCTTTTATTTATTACCATGATTCAAACAGTTGAGGTGGTTGAGATTATAGGAAAACGAAAACTTAAACAAATTTTTTCTTCCCCCCAACACAATGAAAACCCGAAAGTTTCTATTCATATTCCCACCAGAAATGAGGATCCTCATTTAGTCATTCGTGCTATACAAAGTTTACTTGCACTTGAATATCCCCATAAGGAAATTGTTATTATTGATAATAACACGCAAGATGAACAATTGTGGAAACCTGTGTATGAATTTTCAAAACAGTATCCAGGGGTAATTAATTTTTTTCATCTCGATTCTTGCCCCGGGTTCAAGGCGGGCGCTTTGAATTTTGGCCTATCAAAAACTGCTCCCGATGCGGAAATTATTGGTATTATAGACGCGGATTATGTGGTTTCTCCTGATTGGCTTACTAAAACCGTTGGTTATTTTGCCGATTCAAAAATTGCAGTGGTACAATCGCCGCAGGCGCATGAAACACAACACGCGAATTTATTTGGTACATTCATACACCATGAATACGCGGGGTTCTTTGAAATTGGTATGGTACAACGCAATGAACGGAATGCCATTATTCAACATGGAACCATGACGCTTATTCGCAAGCGCGTGCTTGAACAAGTGGGAGCATGGAGTGAGTGGTCTATTACCGAAGATGCTGAGTTGGGAATTCGTATCTTATTGGCGGGATATACTATGTATTATGTGCATGAAATATTAGGAAGGGGAGAACCAGCGCGTACGTTCGTGGCATATAAGAAACAACGTTTTCGCTGGGTGTATGGAGCGGTACGCATTGTTATGAAATATTGGAAACAGTTATTGGGAGTTAGATCACTTCTTACTTCCGACCAGATTTTTTATTTTACTGGTGGATGGATTGTGTGGTTTGCGCAGGGGCTATACCCGCTCTTTATTGTTTTTGGTATGATCGGAAGCGTATTAATTATTATAGATCAACGCTTCTTTCCCCCTTCTCCGTTTTTGTTTCCTTCTATCTTCTATTTCTTATTTTTGTTGATTTCAATTTTTTTGGTATACAAAAAGCGAGTAACCAAGCATGCACGCGACATTATTACCTCTATGATTTCGGGTGCCGCATTGGTACCAACTATTGCGCGGGCTATTTGGGTGGGAATTTTCTATAAGAAAAAGCCGTTTTTACAAACTCGTAATATGCAGAATGGTGTAAATTCAACTATGCAAGCGATGTGGGTGTTATTGAGAAATGTATGGCTGCATGCTTTTGTTTCTCTGTGGTTTTTGGGGAGCACCACTGTTCTTTTAGTTAAATATGGCATATTTCATTACGACGCGCTTTTGTGGATGATTGTTCTGGTTATTTTGTCTATTCCAAGCCTTTGTGTGCTGTTTGTTTCATTTGTTGATTTTTTGTCTCATATACAAAAGACGCGCAAGGCGTCTTAGGGTTTTGAGATTTAATTTATGGTGGACTTCACCATAATCAATTGGAACCAGTTTATCACCGAACTCACTGAATGGCAGAAACTTATCACTGGCGATAGTGAATTGGTTGGTCAACTTCCGCGTAGTAATAAGCCGGAAGATTCAACGCAGCAACGTCGTAACGCTGCGTGATTTTATTATTAACAGAAATGACATTGATGTAGTAGGGAGGAAAATTTGTTTATAAAAACAATCTTTCACTTCTACATACTGAAATTGTCGTTGTCTATCATTTTATTATGAGTAACTGCAAATTGTATAAGGGTATCCCCAATAAGCTAAAAGAGTATCGACTTGCGAAAGGACTTACACAGCAACAAGTAGCACAATTATTACAACTCAAGAATAATACACTTATTTCACGATGGGAGAATGGAAAAACATTTCCAGATTTAATTAACACAATTAAGTTGTGTGGACTGTACGGAATAACTCTTAACGATCTTTTCGGAAATTTGATTACGATCATTCAGCAAAATAATAACAAGGGCACAACACAACCCCGAGAAGAAATAAGCAACATTAATTTTTCATTATGATGACAAATTTTCTATAATCACCTCGACGTCAGTTTTTCTTAAGAACAAAGCGGCCTTAAATCTATGTAAGCCGTCTTTAATGGTCCGCCCATCAGGACGTAATACTATGGGATCGTTCCAACCCCTAACAACAAAATATGCAATGCGCTGGCAATGATATTTTTTAATAAGACGATGTTTCTCTTCTGGTATATAATTCAATTGATTCCATTCATATAGCAATGAGCCCAAATCACCTTGGAATGATCTTTCTTCCAAATCATTATTTCGAACAGCCTCGCTAATTTCTGCCATCTCTGGCTCACAAGAAACGCCATCCTCCCCATAGAGAGTATTGATTATTTCGTTTACACTTTTTTTCACAAATGTAAATTATTAAAATTAGATGGAAACATCGATTGCCTCTCTTAAAGGATGAATAAATATTCTTATAGGTATCCTTAATCACAACTATCAACAAAAAATATCTCTCGTAGCTATTAAACTGCAAGGTTTTTGCCAATACGTTACAGCCAGTGTTACTGAGAATCTTTTTGAAATCGGATCAGGTCAGTCTTTGCAAATGTTCTCGCGAGTTTAGAGATGCCAATTAATCCTAGAGAGGGATTGGTCCCGAAACCAACATATTCTACAATTTTATTTTTGGCTTCTTGTACATATTGAATTGCGGGAATTAGGTCGGTATCTGAACTTACTACAATTGCGGTATCATACAAATTATCCACTGCACCAATGACTAGATCTACAGAAAGTTTTACATCCACACCTTTTTCTCTTATTCTTCCGTCATCATACATAATTCTTCCTCGTTTGATTATAAATCCCTCTAACTCAAGATTGCTTAGTAGTTTTTGTTGACTTCGTTCCATCTTTTTACCTTTTTCCGATTTATCAACATTGCGAACGATACCGATATAATATCGTTTTGAAAATAATGCTCGATCGCCAACTAAGTAATCAACAAATGCGGAGAAGTCAAATCTCTTTGAATTTTCAGGAATCCCCATTTCTTTGAGTCGTCTATAAAGATTTCCTCCATCAATATAGACTGCCACCATCTCTTTTCTAGACATGGGGAGATTGTAGCATAAAAAACTGCTCCTGCCCAGAAGGACAGGAGTAGTGCTGTTAGTACAGTCATTATACTTGAACAGAATACAAAGTCAATAGGGCTGTGGATATCTTAAGACAAGGTTTAAACGGAAAGATTTGTTTATGACTATTTAGTCATAATAGGTGGACCGTAGGAGATTCTCACGTCGCTCATTACATTCGCTCTCTAGAAACCCACGGTTTCTAGCGTCCCTTAGACTGTTTTCCTACACGGGGAACTATCGTTCCCCGACCTCTTCCCTGTCCGAACTCATAGGTCCAAAAAAGAGACCTCCCCATGAGGGAGGTTTTCTCTTTGTGGACCGTAGGAGATTCGAACTCCTGACCTCGTCATTGCAAATGACGCGCTCTACCAACTAAGCTAACGGCCCAATTTATCTGGAGCGGATAGCGGGAATCCTTCTCTCCCGAATTGTTTCAGCGTTCACTTCGTAAACAGGAAACAATTCTCCTCCGAAGCCCGGGTTTTTCAAAAAGTGAAGCAGTTCACTTTTTTTAAATACCCTTCGATTTCTTATTATTCGCTCTTATTAACAAACCAATTATCACATAAAGTGATATTGGTTTATTCTGAGCGGGTAAAGGGAATCGAACCCTCATCTTCACCTTGGAAGGGTGACATAATAGCCATTATACCATACCCGCACACGATATTTTAAAAGAACATCCTGTGTTCTTATTAAGCAAAATTATCATGTTTGCTTGATTTTTGCAATATATTTGATACCCTCATCATATGCCCAATTTCAAGATATTAATTCAATGGAAGGACCGAATGCATAAGAAAACACTGCTCGTTCTTGAGATTATTGCGGGTATTGTGGTGCTTGCTTTTTTTGCGTTTATTTTTTCATCTCTCTCAAAAAACAGCATCCCCGATGATTTTTATACCTCTCGGCAGTCAGCGTCTGATTATGCGCAAAATATTGTAACTATGCTTGCGCAAACAGGAGATAATATAACGGCATTACAAAAAGGAACTGGGTTTAAAACCAGATCAGACGCGGCAGATATGATTACAGCCGAAATTCAAAAAAACAAAGACATTCGAGAAAAAGCAGTTCAACTTGCACTTGATCTTGAGCAAATGGCAAAAAGCGTTCCCGATATCTCACCCAAAGAAGCCGCGCAAACTGCGCTGGTGGCTATTTCACAAGAAACCGCACTCATTGGACAATTACTTTCTTACAACAACGACCTAAATCAGCTATTACTGTTAGCGCAAGAAGAATTAGTGAATGGTTTTCGTAATTATTCGGAAATGAATGCAATTATCGCCAAAGTGAATGCAGAAGCAAGCGAAATAAATAATCTAAATTCGCGTTTTAATGATGAAATGAAGAAGTTTGACGCGTTTTACGGAAGATAAAGAAGATAAATTAAACGGGCCTATGGTATAGTGGTAGCACGCGGCATTCGCATTGCCGAGACGGCGGTCCGATTCCGCCTAGGTCCACCCCGTTAGAAATTTGTACACAAACTCAAATTTTCGTTTCAGATAAAAGGTCTTAACCCGTTCCAGTTTTTAAATATTAGTTTTATTTTAATTATTTTTAACGGGGTCCACTTTTAACATAAGTAAGGTATATATTGTTGTGTTTGGTATTTCTTGCAAACACGGTTGTCTTTATGCAAACACGAGGTCTTAGTACATCAGAAGTAATAACGCGGCGTACTCAATACGGTCGCAACGAGGTTGCGGAACAAAAGACAAAATATCTTAAAAAATTTGTTGCTCCTCTTTTTTCTCCCATTTCTATTATGTTATTGGGAGCTGCGGTGCTGTCTCGCATAAATGGCAGAGTTTTTGATTTTTATTTTATCCTTGTCTTGTATGTGGTGAATTACTCGGTTCAAAAATGGCAGGAGTTTAAAGCTGATCGAGCTATTCAAGAACTTCGTAAAAAACTTTCGTTTGATGTTTCTGTGTTTCGTGGGGGAGCGTGGGGGTTTGTTCCTACAACCGAGTTAGTGGTGGGGGATTACTTTCGCTTGGGTTTGGGAAGTATTATACCCGCCGATGCAACCATAACTCACTCGGCGCACGTTTCTATTAATGAAGCGGTACTAACCGGAGAATCATTACCTAAAGAAAAAAAGGAAGGAGACACCATTTTTTCAGGGTCGTTTGTGGTTACGGGGAATCTTGAAGCAGAGGTTTCTGCGGTTGGAAAACACACTAAATTTGGTAAAACAATTTTTTCTATAGAACAACCAACCGGGAAAAGTCTTTTGGAAAAAGATATTTTGCACATTAGTCGATTCCTTACTTTGGTAAGTATTGCGGCGGTTGCGGTATTAAGTGTGGTTTTCTTTCTTAAAGGTGCGAGATTTGAAGATTTACTCACACTGGATTTAAGCTTGGTTATTGCGGGAATTCCTATTGCCATGCCGGCGGTTATGGCGGTTATTTTAAGTATTGGTGCTGCGGGACTGGCAAAAAAATCAACGGTGGTGCGACGCCTCTCTGCATTGCAGGATTTAGCAAATGTTAATTTATTACTTACCGATAAAACCGGCACGCTCACCAAAAATGAGATTCAAATTGCTAAAATTGTAACGTATCAGGAAACCATTCCCGCTCAGGAGGTGATTGCGAGCGCGTACTATACCACGCTTCCTACCGAGGCTCCGGATGCGATTGATATGGCAATTGAGCAAAAGTTTTCAGAATTAAATCCTTCTACTCCCGATGTTTCTATATTACAGTTTGTTCCCTACGATGGAGAGAGAAAACGTTCAACGGTTTTTGTGCAATACAAAGAACAGAAAATATTAGTTAGTGTGGGTGCTCCGCAGGTTATTAAGTCTTTTATTTCTTTTAATTCAGTTGCGGCCCAGTCTCAATATGAGCAAGATATTATAAACGCTGCGCAGGGGGGGTATCGTACTTTGGCGGTTGCTATAAAACATAACGACGCGCAGGAATCTTCCATGACTCTTGCGGGACTGTTATTTTTATCTGACCCTCTTGATGAGTCCTCAAAAGAAACTATTTCATTTTTGCAACAAAATGGAGTAGAGGTAAAAATTTCAACCGGAGATAATCGTTTAATTACGCAGCGAATTGCCGGAGAACTTGCGTTGGCTGGTGATACACTCTCACTCTCTCAAACACAGGCCTTGTATCAAAACCCCGAGCAATTATATACAGCGCTTTCTCATACTGCCGCGTTCTCGGAAATTCTCCCCAAAGATAAATATGAACTGGTGAAAGCGTTAAAAAATAAATATGTAATTGCCGCAACTGGAGATGGGGTAAATGATCTTCCTGCGTTAAAAATGGCATCGGTCAGTATAGCGGTTTCGGGAGCGGTGAGTGCCCTTAAAAGTATGGCTGATTTTATACTGTTGGGGCGTGGTATTGCGGTTATTAAAGATGCTATTGTTGAATCAAGAAAAATATTTGTGCGGTTGTATAACTATTCAGTGTACCGTATTTCTGAAAGTTTTCGGCTTATTATTACTATTCTTATATTAGGAATTTCTACCGGATCATACCCCCTTGAGCCACTGCAGCTTATTTTACTCGCGGTGTTAAATGATATTCCTATTATTTCTCTAGCAACTGATCGGGTAAAAATTTCCGCACGCCCTGCAGAAATTCAAGTTAAGCAACGCATGACCCTTAGTTTGTTGTTCGGGTCGGTGGGGTGGGTAAATAGTCTTTTATTATTTTTTATTTTATTGTATGGGCTGCACCTTCCTTTGGGCATGATCCAAACCATGTTCTTTTTAAAACTTACTGTTTCGGGGCACGCGTTAATTTTTGTGGCCCACACAAAAGAGCGATGGTTTAAATTTTTGCCCAGCAAAGAAGTTATTATTGCTACCCTGGGAACTCAGGTTATTGCCACCACACTAGCAATTTCTGGTTTTTTGATGCCTTCAAAAATTTCGTGGGTGGCAGCGGTGTTGGTGTGGGCGTGGGCATTGTTCTGGATGCAGGTAACGGAGTATATGAAAGATTTGCAAAATAATATTATACGTACACAGGATTAATTTCTAAAACTCATACACGTATAATCGTTTGCCGCGTGTGGTGTGTGTTTCTAAGTTTATTATTTCTTTTGGTTGTTTTTTTGAAAACGCAAAGTCTACCGATATAACCAGCGTGCCTGGTTTTAATTCCTTTTCAAATTTGGAGAGTAGCTTGTCCATGATGTGGGGGAATAGGTAGGTAAGTACATGGGTTGCTGATGAAATATTGGTCTTGAAAAAATCCTCTCTCTTTATTGAAAGGTATTCTTTTGGAATATTTCTATTATGCCATCGGAATAATACGTAGGGAGCAAGCTCGTGTTCTATTCCTCTATATGTCGCATGAGGAAAGGTGTTATACAGCGCTCGTAATAAACGCCCATCTCCACACCCCAGGTCATATACCACACCTTTCGCTGGTATGATTATATGTTGTGCGAGTTGTTGTGCGGTGTCTAGGGGTGAGGGAATGTAAGGTGCTTCTTTTTTGAGAAGCGTGCGCCATAGTGTTTGTAAAATATATATAATTCCCAATAGGCTAATAACCCCTGAAAGTATAAGAAAGAAGTAAGACCAGAACATAATAAAGGCAATGAACTGATTATCCTACTATCTCTGGCTCCATTTCAAGGGTAATGCCAAATTTTTCTTGTACTTGTTTTAAAATACTATCGCGCGCTTGGATAATATCGGCACATGAGGCCATGTTTGCGTTCGTGAGTACTAATGCATTCTTTTCATATATTCCTACCGGTCCAATATAGGATCCCTTGAGCCCACACTGATCAATGAGCCATCCAGCAGCTAATTTTGTTTGTGTGTTGTCTATAGGAAACAGTTTTATGTTTGGATATTGTTTTTGTAGCGCGTCTGCTCGCTCTTTGGGAATGATGGGGTTTTTAAAAAATGATCCGGCATTTGGTATTGAATGATAGTCAGGGAGTTTTTGTGTTCTGATGGTTAATACGGCATCGCGAATATTGGCAAGTGATGGTTGTTGTATATTTTGAGTCTGAAAATAGTTTTGTATATCTGTGTAGGTGAGGGGTGTTGGGGCTCGTAACGATAATCTGCACACGATTGAAGTGAGTATATATCTATTTTTATATGCGGGATCTTTAAATATGCTAGTGCGGTAATCTAGCTCGCACTGTTTTACTGGCAACGAAACATATGTTTCTAGTTTTGTATCGTAGGCGCGTACCTGAACAAGAGTTTGTTTTAATTCTTGTCCGTATGCGCCAATGTTTTGTATGGGGGCCGCTCCCACCGTACCGGGAATTCCCGAAAGACATTCTACCCCGGCATATCCGCGTTGTATGGTCCATAATACAAATGCGTCCCACTCGGTTCCTGCTCCTGATTCCACATATACTAGATTTTGTTCAACGCTCCATACGCGTATAAATGGATTTGCTAGTTTTACTATGCACAGTTCTAAAGAACCGTCTGCAAATAGGGTGTTTGATCCATCTCCCAGTGGATGTAGCGGAACCTTTTTTTCACGAGCAAACGCACAAACTTCTGGTAGTTGTGTTTCGTTTGGAATATGTATGAAATAATGCGCAGTTCCTCCGGCGTGTATGGTGGTACGGGGAGCGAGTGGCACCTGTTCTTGTACCTCTAACATGGATTTATTATATCATATGTGATATAGTGTTTAAAATTTTTGAATTTTTAATTTTATAATTTTTTAACATGAGGGAACAGCAGAAGATTGGAGCATTTATAAAATCAGTTCGGGAAGCGCGGGGCATGACCCAGGGGGAATTTGCTCGTTTATTACACACGTCACAGAGTGCGGTTGCTCGTATGGAGGGGGGCAACCAAAATTTTACTACTCATGTGCTTGAAAAAATAAGTACGGTGTTGGGCAGACGCATTATTGATGTATCAGACTCTATAGATTTTAAAATTGAAGGAGGAACCATCTTACGGGGTAGTGTAAAAACCAACGCATCAAAGAATGGCGCGCTTGGGGTACTTGCTGCTTCTTTGTTAAATCGTGGAGTTACTACTCTATATGGCATTCCCCGTATTGAAGAGGTGAATCGGTTTATTGAGGTGTTGGAGAGTATTGGAGTGGGGGTTGAGTGGATTGATCATAATGGTGTTCGTATTACACCCCCTAAAAAACTTCATCTTGAAAAACTAAATAACGCATCTGCGGGTAAAATACGATCTGTTTTAATGCTTATGGGCGGGTTAATTCATTATGAGTCAATGTTTCATATTCCTCATGCGGGTGGGTGTAAAATGGGAAATCGTACTATTGCAGCGCATCGGTACGGGCTTGAAACGCTGGGGGTTAAAATTGTTACTCGTGATCAATATTATGAGGTGCGGGTTCCTAAACTGCGTACCGGAGATATTACTTTATATGAAGCGAGCGATACTGCGGTTGAAAATTTACTTATTGCCGCGGCGCGTATTCCGGGTACTACTACCATTTCATTTGCGACTTCAAATTATCAGGTGCAAGAAGTTTGTTTCTTTTTGGAAACAGTAGGGGTGCATATTGAAGGAATTGGCACTTCAACATTGGTAGTACATGGAGTAAAAGATATTCATATGGATGTTACGTATCATAATAGTGAGGACCCGATTGAGTCTATGATGTTTCTAAGTGCCGCAATTGTAACTAGGTCTCAGCTTACTGTTACGCGGTGTCCTATTGATTTTTTGAAATTGGAATTATTAAAATTAGAAAAAATGGGTCTGCGATATAAAATAACTAAATCTTATTTGGCGCATAATCATAAAACCAAACTCGTTGATATTACTGTATATCCTTCCACCCTACGCGCTCCCGCAGACAAAATTCATGCGCAACCTTATCCGGGTATAAACACCGATAATTTGCCATTTTTTGTTCCCATTGCTACACAGGCAAAAGGTAATACATTGATTCATGACTGGATGTGGGAGAATCGGGCTATTTATTTTACCGAGTTGAATCGTTTGGGTGCTCTGGTAACACTTGCCGATCCGCACCGCGCATTTATACAAGGCCCGACTCCTCTCAAGGCAGCGCAAGTAGTATGCCCGCCTGCGTTGCGTCCTGCTATGATTATTCTTATTGCCATGCTTGCCGCTAAAGGTACGTCGGTATTACGCAACGTATATTCTATTAACCGTGGATATGAAGAAATAGCGCACCGGTTAAATGCCATTGGTGCGCGGATAACCGTTGTTCATGAGTAAGTAGTTGTATGGATTTGGTGGTGTTTTTCTATGATATGCGGTATACTACGCAAGTAACCTAAAGGTCGTTCAATTTTTCATATTACTATTATGCAAAAATTAAATACCCTTGACTGGATTTCTCTCGTGCTTGTTATTATTGGTGGTATCAATTGGGGATTAATGGGATTTTTTAACTTTAATCTCGTAACCGCCATCTTTGGCATGAATATCGTTTCTGATATTATTTTTGCTCTTGTTGGGATTGCCGCAATCTACTTGATTGTAGTGGTTGGATCATTCTCAAAGAAGGGAGCATCTGCGGGAGGACAAATGTAAACCCCGTCACGTAATTATGACGAGGTAAATTTGTGGCGCGCCACAGATTTCTCAAAACAAAAACTCACCCTACGGGGTGAGTTTTGATTGTCATTGTAGTAGTCACCTTTTATATAAATGGTTCTTGTTTATGCAGTTGCGCGTAGGTTTCTAACAAAGTAACAAACAGTGCAATTACTACTGGTCCCAAAATAAATCCAAGCGGGCCAAAGAATGCAACTCCACCCAATATAGCAAGCAAGGTAATAATGGGGTGCAACTTAAGTCCACGGTTAATAAGTACGGGCGCTAGCATGTTATCAATGAATATGATTGAAATAACCGCCCACGCAAGCAAACCAATCCCTCCTAAAGTATTTCCGGTCGCGAGTAGATATATAACGGAAGGAATGCTTACCAACGAAGCTCCTAGTGTAGGGACTAATGCGGCAAGTGCCACCAATCCTCCCCACACCATGGCATTCGGAAGTCCAAATAAGGTAAACCCAATACTGTATGTGATTCCCTCCAGCACCGCGATGGTAAGTGACCCGCGCAACACCGAGTTAATGCTTTCTTGCACGCGACGAATAACGAGGTCGTCGTGTGGTGCGGGAATTGGGCTTATTCTTTTTATAAGTGCAACCAAACGGGTTTTATTTTTTAAAATAAAGAATAGCGAGAAGAGAGCCACTAGTGTATCTCCCAACACCGATACCACACCGGAAAATACTGAGCCAATGTTTTGAATAAAGAAGGAAAGGGACTGTTGAATATATGTTTCTAGAGATTGCGCAAGATGTGGGTTTATGTGAATGAGGAAATCGGGGAGTACGTTTTGTATAGACTGGGTAAGCGCAGGCTCTGGTTGGTTTGCTAGTGAACTATATAAAGCTTCAACGCCATGTAATAATTGCCATCCAAAAAATCCAACGGGTATTGCAATAATAACCACCACCAAAATAACCGATAGTAATGAAGCAACCCCATTGTGTTTTTTAAATACGCGTACGAGATGATTGTAAACCGGCTCAACTGCTATAGCGATCACTAAAGCCAAAAGAACCGCGTATAAATATGGACGGAATACAAAAAACGAAATAATGCCGACGATTGCAATGAGGGTGATAAAGAATAAATCTTGCACGTGGAACGGTCTATGTTGCATGATAAGTGTTAATGGTATTATACAGGAAAAGGAAGAAAGGATAAAGTTACATACATGAATTTAACCGCAAGGTTTAAAAGAGAGGTGTGGCAATATTATAAGACACATAAGCGCGTCATGCCGTGGCGGAGTCATTTTTCTCCGTACTGGGTAGTGGTTTCTGAACTTATGTTGCAACAAACTCAGGTGCCTCGGGTTATGGAAATATTCCCGCAATTTGTTCGTGTGTTTCCTTCGTTTGCGTCTCTGGCGCGAGCTCCTCGTGCGCAGGTGCTGCGTGCGTGGCAGGGGCTTGGATATAATCGACGCGCGGTGTATCTACACCAAATTGCACAGCGAGTAGTTAGAGAACATAAAGGAACTGTTTCTCGTGATCTTTCTATACTCCAGACGTTTCCGGGGATTGGCCCTAATACCGCTGCTTCTATTTGTGCGTTTGCTTTTAATATGCCTGTGGTATTTATAGAAACGAATATCCGGACGGTTTTTTTGCATTATTTTTTTAAAAACAAAAGTGCTGTTTTGGACGTTGATATTTTACCTCTCGTTCAAAAAACGCTTGATGTTAAAAATCCTCGAGTGTGGTATTGGGCACTTATGGATTATGGAACCTATATAAAACGTGTTTACGGAAACCCCAATATTCGTAGTAAGCACCATACCAAACAGCCACCCTTTCAAGGTTCAAACCGTCAATTGCGTGGTAGGGTTTTAAAGTTATTACTTGAATACCCGCAGGGGATTACTGAGAAAAGGTTAACTCTTATGTGTGAATGTGATAGTAAAAAATTACAAAACGTGCTCAATCAATTGGTTTTTGAGGGACTGATCACTCGTTCTCGAGGAAAGTATCTTATTGCGTAATTTCTTGAAAATACGTTTTTTTTCGTATACAATGCTCTTATTATATTTTTGCGCAAGTAGTTCAGTGGTAGAACGCTGTCCTGATAAGACAGAGGTCGAAGGTCCGATTCCTTCCTTGCGCACTTATTTTATCTGCGCCTTTAGCTTGGTGGTAGCGGATAAAATGTATTTAGATATATTTTATCCATTGACATTGCAAAATTAAATTTATGTTTATGTGGGCGATTAGCTCATTTGGTTAGAGCGCGTCATTGACATTGACGAGGTGACAAGTTCGAATCTTGTATCGCCCACAATTAAAAAATAAAGCCGTAGGCGTGCCCCGTATACAGCTTGCTGTTATACGGGGTTCAATCCCTACAAGGCGCACACTATCTATATGAGAGAAGTTGAGATTTTAGTAGAGGTTTATGATGCCCTTGCTGATGCAAAACAAAAACTTGCAAAATTTTCTTATCATGGGGACAAGAAAACCATAGATGTATATTATGTTGATCCGCTACGATCCGCATTGCGCCCAACGGAACACAATGAATTAAAAGAAGTTTTTCGGTTGCGAGAAAAAGACGGCGCGTGTTTTTTGGCCTATAAAGTTAATCACTATGATTCCAGTGATATTTGGACGTATTCAGATGAGCACGAGGTAGAAGTCTCTGATTTTCGAACCGCAGAAAACATCATTGAACATCTTGGTTTTAAAACTCTTGTTGAGATAAGGAATGTTAAACACACCTATACCACCGATCGTTTTGAAATAGTTCTTGAGGAAGTTGAAAATTTAGGAACTTTTCTTGAGGTTGAACGGCACAGTATTTCTGATAGTGAAGATATTATAGATGCCAAAAAAGAAATTTGGGATTTTATTAAGAATCTTGAAATTAAGGTAAGTGATGAATTACACGAAGGGAAACCCGAATTAATGTTAAAAAAGATTCAAAGCATATAATGCAAATTCTTTTTCAATCCTCTGATTTTATTGCGATCAATAAACCTGCGGGTGTTTTGGTACACGGAGCTTCCTATATGCAGACCACTCAACCAACCGTGGTTGATTGGGTATTAAAGAAATTTCCGCAGATACAAGTAGTGGGGGATGACCCAACACACCGACCGGGTGTTGTACATCGGCTCGATAAAGATACTTCGGGTGTATTACTTATTGCACTTACCCAGAAATATTTTGAATACGTAAAATCTTTATTTCAAAAACATGAGATTAAGAAAATATATTACGCAATCTGCGCGGGAATACCAAAACAAAAAAGGGGAGTTATTGATATTGCTATTGGTATAAAATCAGGCACAACCAAGCGTACAGTATTTTCAAATAAGATGGCCAAGCCCGCCATAACTGAGTATGAGGTTGAAAAAACGTGGACTGTGGCGGGAGAAACATATTCGTTTATTCGGGTATCTCCTAAAACAGGACGCACGCACCAAATTCGGGTGCATCTTAACTACCTGGGGTGTCCGGTAATTGGAGACGAGTTGTATGGTGGCAAGCGCAACGCGCAACGAGCATCTCGGCATATGTTGCACTGTTTTTCTATGGAGTTTAATGAATCTGGCGGGAAGCGGATATATATAGAAGCTCCGCTCCCCGATGATTTTAAGAGCATGTTGTCTGTGTAGTGTTGTTGGTTTGCGTTATGTCTCATTTTATTCGCAATACGCTTATTATATTTTTTCTTACCGCATGCGCGCTGTATGCTCGTATGTTTTTATTTACCACACCGAGTGCCACAAATGCAGAGGTGGTATTTTTGCCGGTGGGGCAGGGAGATAGTGAATTAATACGAATTGGGAAAGCGAATATACTAATTGACACCGGGCCAAACCAAAATGTGAGTCAGCTTCTAGATGGTATTATAGGAATTGGAAAACGAATTGATGTAGTACTTGTTTCTCATGGAGATAGTGATCATGTGAGTGGACTTGCGGGAATTTTAGAATCGCGCTCGGTGGGGGCGATCGCGTATTCGGGTACGAGCACACCCCTCCTAGATGAATTATTTACACAAGCGCGCGCACAACAGATACCCATTATTACTCTTACCGCGGGTAGTTCTGTGTCTTACACGTCTTCAACTCTTGAAGTATTATGGCCCTTGGTAGATGTTGGGGTTATTTCTCGAAATGATACCTCGTTAGTGGTTACTCTTCGTTCAAATGGAGATTGTGCTCTTTTTACCGGCGATATTGATTCTAAAACAGAAAACGATCTTGTTACTCGATATGGAGAAACTATAAATTGTGATGTTCTTAAAATTGCGCATCATGGATCAAAATATTCTTCTTCCCCTGAATTTTTACAAGCGGTGTCTCCCGCGGTGTCGGTAATTGAGGTTGGAAAAAATTCATATGGGCATCCGGCATTGGAAACATTGAAACGTATCACTGAAGCGGGAAGTGGAATATGGCGTACCGATCACGATGGAATGGTGCGAGTGATTTTAAAACCTCAGTCACTACTCATTTCTCCTCAGAAATAGTGATATGAAACAGCTATTTTTAGTGTTGTTGTTTTCCCAGATAGTAGAAGTTGCATACTTCGTAAAAGTTGCTACGCAACAAGCGAACTTCACTACCGGGTTTACCCAGTAATACAACAACGGATTGACCTTCGGTCAAAAATAAAAACCCGTTGTTGATATACTGGGTTTATTTTTTCTGTTTTTTTAGGTATTCTTAACCCTATAATATTGTATGCGAAAACTTTGGATAAAAGATATTGTTGAAAAAGTTGATCAGACTGTTACGCTTGCCGGATGGGTTGCAAACCGACGCGATCATGGGAAGCTTGTTTTTATTGATCTACGCGATCGCAGTGGGGTGTGTCAGGTGGTGTTTGGCCCTTGGTCTGGGGAAGATTTATATAACCAGGCACAAAAACTTCGTAATGAATGGGTGATTGAAATAGAGGGATCAATAAAAAAACGCCCTGATAATATGGTGAATGCCGATATTCTCACTGGTACCGTTGAGGTTGAACCCAAAGCGATGAATATATTAAATGAATCGCTTACTCCGCCGTTCCCACTAGACACCGATGGATATGAAATTGATGAAGAGATTCGGATGAAATATAAATATTTAGATTTACGGCGCGAGCGACTCCAAAAAAATCTTTTATTACGGCATAGAGTTATAAAGTTTATTCGTGACTATTTGGATACGAAAGGGTTTTATGAAATTGAAACCCCCATTCTAACAAAATCAACTCCCGAGGGAGCACGGGATTATGTGGTTCCTTCACGATTGTATCATGGAACATTTTATGCGCTTCCCCAATCCCCACAACAATATAAACAGTTGTTAATGGCGAGTGGCGCGGAAAAATATTTTCAAATTGCTCGATGTTTTAGAGACGAAGATACCCGCGGAGATCGGCAGCCGGAATTTACACAAATGGATTTAGAAATGTCATTTGTAGACCAGGAAGAAGTTATGCAGTTAAATGAGGCGCTTTTAATTGCGTTAGTACAGGCGGTTGCTCCACATAAAAAAATTCAGCAAATTCCTTTTCCGCGCATTACGTATAAAGAGGCAATGGAGAAATACCAAACCGACCGACCCGACCTACGAGAAAACAAAGAAGATAAAAATTTGTTGGCATTTTGCTGGGTGGTTGATTTTCCATTTTTTGAAAAGACCGAAGAGGGAGGGTGGACGTTTACTCACAATCCGTTTTCTCAACCTAAGCCGGAGCATGTTGAAAAACTTATACATAAAGATGGCGTAGAAAATATTTTAACCACACAGTACGATGTTGTATTGAATGGATTTGAGATTGGGGGTGGTAGCATTCGTGCGCATCAACCCGAGATTCTTAAAAAAGTATTTGAGATTATGGGATATGAAGAGGGGGTTGTGGTCAAAAACTTTGGGCATATGTTGGAAGCATTTGCATACGGAACTCCGCCACATGGAGGTATTGCGTGGGGACTGGATCGGCTACTTGCCATTTTACAAAATGAGCCAAATATTCGCGAAGTAATTCCGTTTCCAAAAACCGGAGATGCGCGCGATTTGATGATGCACGCTCCTGCTGAGATTGATAAAAAACAGCTAGATGAGTTAGGCATAGATATTCAAAAAAATAAAAAATAATTTTATATGACAAAAGAACGAACGTTGGTTTTATTAAAACCGGACGCAGTACAGCGCAATTTAATAGGGGAAATTATTACTCGATTTGAGAGGGTTGGTTTGAAAGTGGTTGCTTTAAAATTGTTGCAGCCAACCAAGGAGCAAGCTCACAAACATTATGTAAAAAATGAAGCGGAAATTGAGGCACTGGGGCAGCGTTCTATTGAGGGAAAAAAGAAGGCAGGCATGGAAGCGAATGATAATCCAAAAGAACTAGGACAATTTATTGTGAATGGACTCATAGAATTTTTAACTTCTGATCCTGTGGTGGCATTGGTGTTGGAGGGGCATCAGGCAATTAAAATTACCCGTAAACTTATTGGTTCTACTGAACCGCTAAATTCAGATGTTGGAACTATTCGTGGTGATTTTACTATTGAATCATATTTAATAGCCGATGCTCAAAAACGTGCAGTTCGTAATTTAGTGCATGCGTCTGCGAATGAATTTGATGCGCAGTATGAAATTCCTGTCTGGTTTTCCCAGGAAGAATTATTAGATTACGAAAATCCTCGTGAAACGGTTTTATACAAGAAATAAGCGCTTATTTAGGGGTTGATTTTTGTTTTGTTGTGTGCTATACTTCCCCTAAGCCCTGCCAAAAGATTCTGAACTAAGTATTACACTAGGGGAGGGCATATAGAGATGTACTGCGGTATATCTCCGAGCCCACCCACCTGACGTATAGTCGGGACATCTTGGAAGCAGGGCTTTTTAATTTCTTATTAATTGAGTTATGACCCAGTAACTTTACTTTATACGCCAAGGGCGAAAAAAGATGTACTGGGAAATATAGGTATAAATAAAATAGGAAGTTAGATAAATCATGGGAACTATTATTAAAATAAAGTAAAGTTACTGGGATGAAAACTTGTGAAATTTGTCAAAAAGGATCACGTATGGGAGGTACTCGCATAAAATTGCGTGGTAATTATAATCCCACCAACTGGTCTCGAAAATATCCAAACCTACAAAAAGCAAAAGACACGAGTGGTAAATCTGTTTTGGCGTGCACGAAGTGTATTAAGCGAATGAATAAAGACGGAAAGTAATTATTTAGTTTTTGGTTTTATTTTTGAGCTTTAAAAAATTCTGCGTATGCGGGATTTTTTTGTTACGGTTGTCGTGATATACTGAATGTATGGCAAGACCACGAATTGTAAAAGCCTCTGGTGAGATTGTTTCATTTAGTGAACAAAAACTCGCTGAGTCATTGCGTCGCGCGGGAGCGTCGCGGAAACTTATTTCTGATACTTTGCGGCGCGTGTATATTTCTAGCGACAAAAAAATAACTTCTGATGCGTTGTATCATAAGGTTTTTAATTCACTATGGAGAAGCGACAAGCGGGTAGCGCAGCGCTATTCATTAAAACGGGCGATCATGAATTTGGGGCCAGCTGGGCATGTGTTTGAATCGTTTGTGGCCCGTATTTTTCAGGCCCATGGATATGAAACCCGCGTGAGTCAAGTAATTCCTGGTAAGTGTGTAACTCATGAAATTGATGTATTAGCGCGCAAAGGTAAAAAGCATTATATGATTGAATGTAAGTACCATAATCAACTTGGTATTCGTTCCGATGTGAAAGTTGCGCTCTACACGCAGAGTAGATTTCTAGACATTAAGGCGGCATGGGAACGCGCGGAGCAGGGGGGAGATATTCACCAAGGATGGTTGGTCACAAACACTCGCCCCACCACAGAAGCAATTGCATATGCACAATGTGTGGGTCTTCGTATTGTGGCGTGGCGGTATCCTGCGGATGCGGGGTTAGAATATTTTATTGAATCGCAACAATTGTATCCGGTGACTATTCTTCCTTCATTTCCCTCTCCTATGGTTGAGCGGGCAAGTCGAGAGGGTATATTGCTGGCACGTGATGTATTATCAGTTCGGCCCGAGGATCTTTCTCGCATGCTCATGATTTCTTTGGATCAGGTGCGACGCATTATTGAAGAAGCTAAAATGTTGGATTGAGGCTACTTTGAAATAAAATTTTCTATATTGGAAACGAGTTTTTGTAAATAGATTCTGTAGTCTCTTTGAAATAGGTCTCTTGGATAAATTTCAATTAATCGTAAGTTATTTTGTCTACAAATAGCCCTCTTTCTTTGAATATTATTGTCATAATCTTTTATTTCCCCCGATAAGCCAAAATATTCGATACGTATGTTGTTAATGCCAAAGTCCGCGGTCATTTTTGACCGTATATAAGGAACGTTTCTGTTATGTGGTATGTTCTTTTTAAAAAACCAGTCGTCAATAATTTTTTCCGCGAAAGAATCACACACATGTCCGTCCGCGGCCTTAAATTTTTTGGAAAATAATACTGGATTTGGGTCAAATCCAGCAAGTCGTATTGCGTTGTTCCAACTACCAAATCTTTTTACATATTCTATATACGTGTTGTTAAACTCTCTTTTTAAAGGAATTCTCTTATGTTCTTTATAAAATCTAACTATTCGATTGATTAATTCCTGATTAGTTGGAATGCTCCTATATTTTGACAGGTTTTGCAATCCAACTCTTATAATTCTCTCGCGGTCTCTTATGAGATATGTTTTATTGGCTCTTTTTATTAAATTCTTCTTCTGTTTTAATGTTAGATTAATTCCCTTGGTCCACAAGAAAGCCGTCGAAACACCTATTTCAAGTTCTTTTGCTATTTCTCTGTGAGATAATCCTTTTTTTCTAAGCAATACAGCGGATTTCTTCTTTTCTAAACTATGTCTCCTTCCATTATTCATTTATTTTCATTATACTACAAAACATCGGGCTGTCGTATAGTGGTAGTACGCGAGGCTGGGGGTCTTGTAGTCCGGGTTCGATTCCCGGCAGCCCGACAAAGTAATAAAAAACACTTTATGTGTTTTTTATTTTTGGGGTGGCTCAGGGGAATTGAAATAGGAAGGATCGGAAACCTATGGGTTTCCGTGTAGGAAAACAGCTCCGTAGGAGCGTTAGAAACCGAGGGTTTCTAAAGAGCGAAAGAAGTGAGCGATGTGAGATTCCCGGCAGCCCGACACTAAAATAGTGGCTAGTATTTTGCGATTAGAGATTAGTGGAACATTGGGATACTGAAACAAAAATCGTCCTCCCTCGTTATTATAAGTAACCTGTTTCTATCCACGCACCAGAAAACCATATAGCTACTCATAAATAAATGGTTTTCGGTGCGGGATTTCACACCCCCGAGCAAGCCAGCGGCTTGCGAGGTATCAGGGGATACTACAGGCTTCCTCGTGGTGTTCTATATATATTAATACCCCCGCAGCGCGGGGAGGGGTCGTTGCGCTGCTATAAATGTATGAAGCAAACAAAACTATCATTTGATTTCTTTCGGCAAGTATATCGCCATGTACGTCCATTTCGGTGGAGGTTTTTGGGTTCGTTGGGTTTGGTGGCGATTATGCAGGGGCTGAGCATTGTTTCACCGGTAGTATATGGCCAAGTGGTAGATGCTCTTTTTACGCATGCCGCACTTACCACTACCTTACAATGGGTGGGGCTCTCTTTAATTATTTGGTTGCTGGTTCCGCTCTTCGATTATTTACGAAACGCGTATGAATTACGCCATATTGATTTTAGACTTGATCGGCATATTGCCCAAACCTCTTTTGCAAAATTTCTTTCTCTTTCTATTGGACAACACAATAATCATCATTCCGGCATAAAACAAAGCATTATTAATCGCGGAAGACACGCGCTTTCTTCAATTACCTACGATTTGCTATATCGCGTACTTCCCGACTTACTACGAATATTATTTGTACTGGTGGCCATTACCTGGACCAATCTTATTATTGGTGGGGTGGTGTGGACGGGGGCAATATTATTCCTTGTGGTGACGTTTTATTTAAACAAAATGTTTCAACCTCGAGTACGTACTTTGCAAGATATGTGGGACAAAAATGGAAAACTGGAATCAGAATTATTACGTAATGTTGAATTAATTCA
>JAKBUF010000008.1 GCA_021844025.1 bacterium
TTGGGTTGCCTGCAATTTTTGCACGACTGCGTTGTTTTCTTGTTCTAACTTGCGCGCATCACTATACGTTAATACCAACTCAACCCCAATAAAAATGAGAATGATTCCTAATATAACAAAAGTGAGTATGCGCTTTATGGACATACATATACTATACACTAAACACACTAAAAAATTAATAAAATTAAATTAATAACACCCGCATGAGATTTTTCTATTTCTCATGCATCACAATGACCGCCATGGCGGTCATTGTGATGCACTCTATTTTTTGTATTTTTATAAAAAATAATATTAAAGTTTACGAAGTCGGACTTCGTAAATTAAACAGCAAGTTTGCTTGTGGCGCTTCATTTTGCAAGCAATTTTTTAAAATCTTCAGGAGCAATGCGCACCTGCGCCATGGCAAGTAATTTCTTTTTTCCTTCTTTTTGTTTTTTCCACAATTTCATTTTACGTGTTCTGTCTCCTCCGTTTTTTCCAAAGTTTCCTAATTCTTTTTTAAATGCCGGAATAGTTTCACGCGCAATAAATCTCCCCAACGCATACGCTTGTATGGCCTGCGGAAATTGCTGGCGCGGTAAAACTTCTTTGAGGCGCAGCGCAAGTTTTCTTCCTTCATATTCCAGCGATTCACGCGGCACAATACGTGAAAGTCCTGGCACTAGTTCGCCAGCAACTAAAATATCTAACCGTTCCAGATCATTTTTTTGATACCCATCTTCGTGGTAACTAAACGATGCAAACCCCCCTGAAATAGATTTTAACCGATCATCAAAATCAGAAATTAATTCGGCAAGAGGCATACGCGTGCGCACAATAACTCGGTCTCCCAATGTTTCGGTGGTTACTTGTTCCCACCGAAACGATTCTTGTAACCCCAGTACCGCGCCCATAATAGAAAGGGGGCATACCAGTTCAATCGCAATCATCGGTTCCCAAATTTCTCCAAATTCTGCAGGCAGGTCTTTTGGGTTTTGTATGCGCACGAATCCTTCCACATCGCGCGCTAAATGTGGTAGTAACTTAGGACCAACTTTTACTTTATATGCCACCGAAGGAAACGAAGTAATAGTCCGAATACCAAATTCGCGGTCTAGCCGCTGTGAAATAATTTCAAAATGTAGTTTTCCTAAAAATCCTCCTTTAAATCCACGGCCCAGTACCTCGTTAAAATCGGGCTCATATACAAACGAAGCGTCGTTTAATTTAAGTCGGTCTAATGATTTTTTTAGGTCGTCATATTCATCCGCATCGTCCGGAAAAAACGACACAAACACCACTGGACTTGGTTCTTTATACCCGGGAAGTTGCATTCCTTTTGAATTTGGAATCTGCCCACCGGCTGATGAATGGGAACTTAATAATGTATCTCCAATTTTTATTTTATGGGGGTCTTTGAGCCCAGTTACTACGTAGCCAATTTCTCCGCTGTGAATATGCTCTGACTCATGCATGCCGGGAGTCACATATCCTACTTCTTTAATAACTATCTTTTCACGCACGGCGGCAAGTTCGGCACGAGCCCCCTTTACCAGCGAACCATTAAACACGCGCACCATGGCAATAATACCTTTGTGGTCGTCGTAAAACGAATCAAACACCAGCGCGCGCGATATTTTTGCCACTTCAATTTTTCGTTCGCGAGGCGCAGGAACTGTGGTAACAATTTCATGCAACAACCGAGACACCCCCAAACCAGTCTTGCCAGACACTAATACAATCTCGCGTGGATCGCAATGCAACAAGTTTGCTGTTTCTAATACGGTGTTTTGAATTTCATCTGAGTAGTTTTTGTAGTCTTGTTCGTCGTTGGTAATTTCGTTTGTGGTGTGCGCGCGTGCAATCGCCATGTCTACTTTGTTTACCGCGCCGATTATTTTTAATCCTGCTTTTTGTGCGGCATACAAATTAGAAAGAGTTTGCGCCTGAATACCCTGCATACCATCAACCAATAAAATTGCTCCCTCCACCGCCTCCAACGCACGCGACACTTCATATCCAAAGTCCGGATGTCCCGGGGTGTCTATGAGGTTTAAAATAAAATCTTGATTTTGAGATTCATTTAAAACTCGAAACTCAGAATTTAAAGTTTTCACGTTATACATCATTCTCACGGGTGCCATTTTTATAGTAATTCCCCGTTCTCGTTCCAACTCTAATTGATCCAAAAACTGATTTTTCATTTTCCGTTTATCAATGGTGCCGGTAACTTCAAGTAACCGATCCGCAAGGGTCGATTTTCCGTGATCAATATGCGCAATAATGCAAAAATTCCGAATTTGTTCTCTATTTTCCATGTTTTTTAGCCTAAGACAAAGTGTACTTGTTATATCACATTTAATAGATTTTACCTACTTTTCAATTTTTTCTGTTTTTTAATTTTTCAATTTATTTTATTAATTTAATCTAATTGTTTTTCTATTTCATTTTATCTATTTTATCTCTTATTTCCTCATGCATCACAATGACCGCCATGGCGGTCATTGTGATGCACATGTATATATTGTATATATGCATATTAGTAATATGATATAATCAACACAATTTGCATATATAAAGTTCTTATGAATAAACCAAACTCAGAAACCACACGAAAGGTCTTAACATTCTTATTTTTATCTGGTGCCTTGGTGTTTGCGTCACCCACAACACCCAAGGCGGCAACCTTACTGTGGAAAATGGTGTTTAAAAATACAAAAATGAAAAGAGGCAACGCGCTCACAACCCATCGCTTAATTAAATCAAAATATATTAAAGTAATCCGGAACAGAACAGAAACACAAATTGAACTTACTGAAAAAGGCAAACAAATAGCACAGAGCTTTATATACAATAATAAACACAAACAAACAACCACGTGGGACAAATTATGGCGCGTGGTTATGTATGACATACCTTCAAAACATAAACAAGAACGAGATGGTTTTCGTAAAAAAGTTAAAGAACTGGGAATGTATCAACTTCAAAAAAGTGTGTGGGTGTACCCCTATGATTGTAAAGAAGAAATACAATTCTTATGTGATACCCTGAGTGTTTCGTATAAAAAACATATCTTGTATTTTGAAACAAGAGAGGTTCCGGGTATGGAAGAATTAAAAAGAGTTTTTGATATAAGTTAGGTGCGGTAAGTTAAGTACGGTTAGACGCCGTGCCCTTTGCATCACAATGACCGCCATGGCGGTCATTGTGATGCACGCAAATTCAGGGGCGCTCAGGGGGGCGCGAGGGGAGATCTTTTTTAGTATTACGAACAAAGACATTAGTATTATAAACAAAGACAAATAGAAACAGACAGAAACGAATAGAGACGAACAGAAAATAGAAGTAAACAAAAAACAAAAAAACAGGAGAAAACGGAAGCGAGCATGCCTCGGTTTTGGCATTGTATTCAATCTCCAACATCTGAAGGTGTGTTGCGAGTGGGAAACTTGAAAGTTATGCACATTTTGCGTAGCAAAATGTGCACCGGTATGATATAATTTCGTTATAAAAATATACCCAAAGCACACTTCCCCGCGCGCGAAGCGCGCGCATGGGTGTGTATGTTGATCATTATGAATTTGTTCCGTTTATTTGCGTCATTTAACAAACAATTCAAACAGCGCGGCGGTTTTTCGCTTGCCGAACTTATCATTTATTTAGGCATCCTGGGTATTTCCGCGGGGATTTTTGGTGGCATGTTAAATACCATCACCTCTACACAGGTTGATCAGTTCAATCAAAACGAAGTAAGCGGGCAATTGAACTTTGCCGTGCAGACCATGCAGCGCTACATTCGCGACGCCAGCATTATTCAAGGAAACTCCGGAGACGCCAGCTCAACCTTGGTTTTGCAAATGCCTGTTTCCGCGCAAAATCCTACTACCTTTTATTTACAGAACAATAAAATTTATTTACAACAGGGAGCAACTGGTACGCCGCAAGCAATTACCAACGACAAAGTTTCGGTTGACTCGCTTGTGTTCAATAAATTTGCCCAGCCTGCATCAAAAGATGTGGTGCAAATTGACATTGCCATTTCTCAAACCCAACCCAATGGCACGCGCATTGATCGCTCACTCCGCTCTGCGGTCACGCGTGTGAATGCCGCCGCGTTTGACAGCGATCTTATTCCAAATGTTGATGCGTCATATAACATTGGCACCTACCCCTCCGCTCGCTGGCTCAACGGATCATTCTCGGGTCAGGTGTCTGCGGGTTCGCTTTGTTTTGGGAGTGATTGTAGAACCTCGTGGGCAAACGTATCTGGTGTAAGTGGGAGTGGAAGTCAAAACTATATTGCCAAGTGGAACACCGCAAGCACCATTAACGCCTCTACCCTATTATATGACAATGGCACCAATGTTGGCATTGGCGCTATTAACCCCTTATATAAATTAGACGTGCAAGGGGGGCAGATTAATTCATCGGGAGGACTATGTATAAATGGCGATTGTAAAACTGCGTGGTCGCAAGTAACTGGTACTAACTATTGGACCGCGACTGGTACCAGTATTTATTATAATTCGGGAAATGTGGGAATCGGGACAACAAGTCCAGGGGCGAAGTTGCAAATAAATACAGGAGATGGAAATACTTTAAGATTATCAAGAACAGGAGCGGCAACCTCTGATTATAGTATAAACGCTGGTTATTGGGATAGTAATGATTTAGCAATAGTTAACAATGTTGGTGGGAGTACGGTTATGGAATTTAGAAGCGGCAACGTTGGCATAGGCACCACTTCCCCCGCATCAAAACTGCAAGTCGCCTCCACAACCGCAACAGAAGGAGTACGAATTATTTCAAGCAACTACTCCCCTTTCATTGTGCGTAACTCTGCCGACAGCGCTGATCTTTTCCGCATCAACCAAACTGGAGTTACCACCGTGGGAAGTTTAGCTGGCACCGGCACACGTAGTGTGGTTGTTGACGCAAGCGGAGTTCTTTCTGCTACCAGCACTGCCGCAAGTTCTCAATGGACTTCAACTGGTACCAGTATTTATTACAACGGAGGAAATGTGGGAATCGGGACGGCGAGTCCGGGGGCGAAGTTAGACGTAGCGGGTGATATCAAGATTTCGGCCGCTTCAACAGAGCAAGTCTTGGCACCGGGTATTCAATTAGTGGGCACAACCGGAGTATTTTGGATGCCAAGCGGAGGATTGGCATTTAAGTATGGTAGCACTGGAGGTGCTGGTGATAGGGTGACAATAACAAATACCGGCAACGTCGGCATCGGAACGACAGCTCCAGCAAATAAATTGAGTGTGAGTGGACAAAGTGATATGACCAGTTTAAGTGTCGGTACGAGTACGGCACAAACTGCGGGAAATGGATACTTTACAGGAACCGTTACTGCGGGTGCATTTAGTGGCGGTTCATATGCAGGAACGATTAATGCAGCGAATGTATCAAGTGGAAGTTTTGGAGGTAATACGGGAGGAGGCACATATTCATTCTCGGGCAACGTCGGCATCGGGACGACGGCGCCGGGGGCATTATTGGATGTAACTGGTAATGCTACTGATTTAAGTGGATTTAGATTGACTAATAAGGCTTGGATATGTAACCAAACTGATGCGTTGGAATTTTGGAATGGTCTCTATAAAACAACCGGGGCCACGAGTCGTATTGTTTCTCAAATGAATGGATGTAGTGGTAGCGGAGAAAATTTATTATTCCAAACTCAGCCAGTTGGTTCAGATACCAATAATAATCCAACAACAAAGATGATTATTACTGCTACCGGCAACGTCGGCATCGGGACGACGAATCCTGCGACTAAACTATCCGTTTCAAATGGAGGAGCGGCTGGAATTGAAATAAATCCAACTAGCGGAGATAGTGGAGGAGGGTATATTCAAGGATGGAATCGATCTACTAGCGCATATATTCCAATTGATTTTTACGCTTCCAAATATAATTTTAATAATGGCAACGTCGGCATCGGGACGACCGCTCCAGCAAATAAATTAAGTGTAAGTGGACAAAGTGATATGACCAGTTTGAGTGTCGGTACAAGTACGGCACAAACTGCGGGAAATGGATACTTTACGGGAACCGTTACGGCAGGTGCATTTGCGGGGGGTACATACGCAGGAACGATTAATGCAGCGAATGTATCAAGTGGAAGTTTTGGAGGTAATACGGGAGGAGGCACATATTCATTCTCGGGCAACGTCGGCATCGGGACGACGAATCCGGGGGCAACACTTGATGTTTATAACAGTGCGGCAGCGGCAAGCTCTGATGTTGCAATATTAAAAATCGGCGGTGCTGCAACCAGTCCAGGTGGTGGACGTTACATTGATTTTGCAGCCGGGTCTGGTTCTGTTGGATGGACAAATAATGCAGCTTCTACTGCTGGCATGTGGATAGGAGCTGGAGCAGCGACGAAAACATTATATGTGGGAACAACTGGATCAACCGCCGGCAACGTCGGCATCGGGACGACGGGGCCTAGTAATAAATTAACCGTAAATGGTGGAGGAGCAAGTGGTAGTGGTGCAAATGATGTTTTGCGTATATCTGGTGGGGCAATGCAGACCGCCAATGACGCAACTGGTTTGTTGTTTATACAGCGGGACGTCAGTAATGACTATGGGGCTTATATCAGGCTTGTAAGCACACAAGGTGTACCGAGTTTTTTGAATCCCCGTCTTGATATAGGTGTTCAGAACACAAACACAAACTTGCAAGCGGATATTGGGATAAAGATGTCAATTTTAAGCAACGGCAACGTCGGCATCGGGACGACGGGGCCGGGAGGAAAACTGGACGTGAACGGTAATTCAATTTTCAGAGGTACCGCAGATATAGGCGCAGGAGTTGGTGGATGGACATGGGGATCTTCCCCAAGTAGTTTTAGAATATACGGCCAAACTGGTAATGGTTTATCTTTTGGAACTAATGGACGTACTACAGATGTAAATATAGACACATCCGGCAACGTCGGCATCGGGACGACGGGGCCTAGTAATAAATTAACCGTAAATGGTGGAGGAGCAAGTGGTAGTGGTGCAAATGATGTTTTGCGTATATCTGGTGGGGCAATGCAGACCGCCAATGACGCAACTGGTTTGTTGTTTATACAGCGGGACGTCAGTAATGACTATGGGGCTTATATCAGGCTTGTAAGCACACAAGGTGTACCGAGTTTTTTGAATCCCCGTCTTGATATAGGTGTTCAGAACACAAACACAAACTTGCAAGCGGATATTGGGATAAAGATGTCAATTTTAAGCAACGGCAACGTCGGCATCGGGACGACGGGGCCGGGAGGAAAACTGGACGTGAACGGTAATTCAATTTTCAGAGGTACCGCAGATATAGGCGCAGGAGTTGGTGGATGGACATGGGGATCTTCCCCAAGTAGTTTTAGAATATACGGCCAAACTGGTAATGGTTTATCTTTTGGAACTAATGGACGTACTACAGATGTAAATATAGACACATCCGGCAACGTCGGCATCGGGACGAGCGCTCCAGCAAATAAATTAAGTGTAAGTGGACAAAGTGATATGACCAGTTTGAGTGTCGGTACAAGTACGGCACAAACTGCGGGAAATGGATACTTTACGGGAACCGTTACGGCAGGTGCATTTGCGGGGGGTACATACGCAGGAACGATTAATGCAGCGAATGTATCAAGTGGAAGTTTTGGAGGTAATACGGGAGGAGGCACATATTCATTCTCGGGCAACGTCGGCATCGGGACGACGGGGCCAACTGAAGCCTTAACATTAGGAGATAGCAAAAATATTCAAGTTGGCGTAAGCGATGGGGCTGGTGGCGCACTTATGCTTAGACGGAAAACGCCACTGCAAACGTTCCCCGCGAATAGTGGGGGGTTACAGTATTTCCAGGGAGCAGTAAACGATCGGTTAGCGGTATTTGCTGGTTCAGCAGAAAAGGTTTCAATTTTAAGCAACGGCAACGTCGGCATCGGGACGACGAATCCATCATATTCTTTGCAGGTGGTGCAACAAATAGGAATAAGTGGCGGCAACGGCGGATTAATGTTTAGAAATAGAGCAACAGATACTGAAACTGCTCAAATATATAGTCCAGCTGCAGGAGAATTAAGAATTTACGACCATACAAATAATGGAGATGTCTTTGCTATAAAAAACGGCAACGTCGGCATCGGGACGAGCGCTCCAGCAAATAAATTAAGTGTAAGTGGACAAAGTGATATGACCAGTTTGAGTGTCGGTACAAGTACGGCACAAACTGCGGGAAATGGATACTTTACGGGAACCGTTACGGCAGGTGCATTTGCGGGGGGTACATACGCAGGAACGATTAATGCAGCGAATGTATCAAGTGGAAGTTTTGGAGGTAATACGGGAGGAGGCACATATTCATTCTCGGGCAACGTCGGCATCGGGACGACGAATCCTGCGACTAAACTATCCGTTTCAAATGGAGGAGCGGCTGGAATTGAAATAAATCCAACTAGCGGAGATAGTGGAGGAGGGTATATTCAAGGATGGAATCGATCTACTAGCGCATATATTCCAATTGATTTTTACGCTTCCAAATATAATTTTAATAATGGCAACGTCGGCATCGGGACGACCAGTCCGAACACAAAACTACAAATAAATGGAACATATTATTCCCCCACTGTGGTTAAAGGTAACTGCACGGGCGCGGTTACGATCGATTGGAACGCAGGAAACACTCAGCACTGTGTGCTAACCGGTAATGTTACATTCACATTTTCAAATGGTTTTGGAGGGGCCAATTATAAAATCATATTAAAACAAGGCGGAACCGGTTCATATACCGTTACGTGGCCCGCAAGCGTACGTTGGGGTAGCGCAGTTGCACCCACGCTTACAACCACCGTAGGTAAAACCGACTATGTAGGTTTTATATATAACGATGTCGATAGCACCTATGACGGAGTAGCGTTTAATGCGAATTTCTAACATGCTCGATGCGTGTTAGAAATTATGTATTATGGGGTTAGTATTATGAATTATGGAAGAAAGCAAAAAGAAAATAAAATCTTTTACTGATCTTGATACTTAGTTTAGAATTTAAGATTTAAAACATTATTTATAAAATTACAAAATTATAAAATTAAAAATTCTCCCCCCCTCCATAATACACAATACAAAATACATAACACTTTGTTATATCACAGATAGACCATAGTTAATTATAAATTCAATAAAAGTCGTGAGATAATAACCGCGCCATGGCGTGAGATGGACTTTTTTATATATTTGCATATATATCAATGCCAAAAAAGAAAAAACAATCAGAAGAAAAAATTTCTTCTCCCACACAAAAAGCACCTTCCCCTACTCAACCGTCTGAATTGAATCCCCAAAAACCACCCCAACCACAGTCATCAGAACTCCCCCGCGCCCAAGAACCCCTTGCACAAGAATGCCCCTACTGCCATTCAAAAGATTTTGTAAAACGAGGCACCCGACAAAAAAAGTTTGAGCGGGCGCAGTTATATTTGTGCCGCGCTTGTGAAAAAACATTCACCGCGCAATCCATAAAAGGAAAACGATACCCTCTGCATATTATTTTAGAAGCGTTAAATTATTATCATCTTGGCTATTCGTATGAACAAACTGCGTCTATTCTCAAACAAAAATTCGGTCATGCCATCACTGCACCCACTATATCGGAATGGACCACCGAGTTTGCAGAAAAATGCAGTTACGGAAGAATGCGTTCATACGCGGTTAAACAATATACTCCGCAACAAACCATTGAAACCGTTACCATGGCACACCGGCAACTGTACCGATTTTGCTATCATCACGCGAAAATGAATTTTATTCTGGAAGAATATAAAAATCATCGCCTGTTTCCACTCAAAGAATATTTAGATGCGGTGAGTGCTGAAACTCCACATCAGTATTTTCAAGACGGTTTGCGCGCCTCAGAAATAAAAACACGCTTTAGCACCAACCAACTTTATATTCACGCAAAACAAAACTACGCGACTCGCACCGCCGAATTTGTATTGCAAGCAGTAAAAGAAAACTCCGCGCGCCATGATACCCTACAACGATTTATGATTGCCAATGATTCGGTTACCGTGGCAACCGAAGTGCCTATTTACATTACCCAAGACGACATTACCCACATGCAAAACATATTGGGATTTGATATTCCCCTGCCAGAAATGTGGAAAAATCAAGATAAAAAACAAGGGCGCAAAAACGGTAAATTACTGATAACTGGACACATTGACGCGCTACAAATACGCAATGGACACGTGCATATTCTTGATTTTAAGCCGCACGCGGATCATGAAAAACCCATTGAACAACTGGTATGGTACGCGCTCGCGCTTTCACGGCTCACTGGACTACGTTTATATGAATTTATGTGTGCGTGGTTTGACGATAAAAACTATTACGAATTTTTTCCTTTGCACGCCGTGTATAAAAAGAAATCAAAACGAAAATGGAATGAAAAACTTGCGGTGGGAACCACTCTGCGCCCCGACGAAATGAGACCAAGACATAAAACATAAACCACATATCATATAACATGAAGCATGTAACATGAAACATACAACACTGTAAAACACATAAAACATAAAGCAGGTAACGTAAAACACATAGCACATAAAATCAAAAAATCATGTCCTACTCAAATTCATATCACAAATTTACTCCCAAACGCCCCGTGCGCAGTTTTCGTGATTTGGAAGTGTATACTAAAACGCTGGAAAACGCCGTGGATATTGTAAACAAAATTTCTTCACCAAAAACATTTGAAAAATTTCTCCAACGCGAGCAGATGACAAACTGCGCGCTCACTATTCCCCTGCTGATCGCAGAGGCGCATTCCGTACGATTTGCCGATCACACATACGCCATACAACTGTTGGAAAAAGCAATGGCGGGATGTAATAAAACCATTGTATATTTGGAAGAATTGCGAGGTATTTATGGCGCAAAAATCGACGGCACAACCACTGAAACACTGGTGCAAAGCTATATACTCATACGAGGCAAAATGTTTCGGCTTGAAAAAACCTGGCAAAAATGGGACGCGGAACGAGCAGAAAGAAAATAAAATTATCCCCTTTTTTTATTTTTTGATTTGCGGTATACTGGTGATTATGGAGGTTTTATCAATTATACAAGCGGCAAATAGTATTATACGTGCGCATGTAACACCAGAATATAAAACGGTGCTGTTTGGTTCGCACGCGCAAGGAAACGCATTGCCAACCTCGGACATTGATATAGGAATCATCGGACCAGACCGCGTTCCATTCTCTGTTATGACAAAAATTTTAGACAAAATAGAAGAAATTCCCACCCTTCGCAAAATAGACATTGTTGATCTGCGTACGGTTGACACTATATTTCAAAAAAGTGTACTTTCATATGCCAAACGTATTTGAATCATTTAAAAAATCACTCCTGCGCTTAAAGGAAATTACTGTTGCGCCCGATACACCAGCAAACCGCGATTCCACCATACAACGATTTGAATTTACGTATGAATTAGCGTGGAAGTCAATTCAAAAGTATTTACGTGATCAAAATGTTATTGCCCTGACACCTCGCGATTGTTTTATGGAAGCATTTCATATTGGTTTAATTATCGATGATGAACGGTGGTTGCAAATGGGAAAAGATAGAAATATGACCGTACACACGTACAGCGAAGTATTCGCTGAACAAGTATATACGCGCATCCGTTCATATGTAGAGTTATTCACCGCTCTTGAACAGTCGTTGGAAACAAAAAAATAGAACATTCCATACTCCATAATACAAAATACCCAGTACCACATTAAAAGTAAATTTTCAATGATCAGTTTTCAAGTGAATAATTGAGAAAAAGTGAAAATTACATAATTGAAAATTAATTGATCATTGGTTATTGGAAATTGAAAATTATTATCTCTTCCCTAATACCTAATACATGATACAATATACATAATTATTAACATAAAATTAAAAATTAATTAAAACTTATGAACAATTTTTTTGCGGACAAAAAGAACATATATATGGTCGTGGGTGCAGTAGCAATTATTGTTATTGCCATTATTATTGGTATTGTGGTTGGTAGATCAACGAGTACCCCAAGCTCTAATACTGGCGCACCTGGAGCAGGAGGCGCAGCAGGAGCAGGAGGTCCCACTACGGGCCCCGGTTCAACCGCAACCTGGCAAGAAGTTCCAAAAGATGTAGTAATCCCAGACCAAAATGCAACCGCAACGAGTGTACCCAAAGACGTGGCAATTCCTAAGGTTTCTATTCCGGCAGCACCGGGAGTTGATTCTTCACTGCGCGTGTTTACTATTACCGCGGATGGCGGAAAATTTACTCCTTCAACCATAGCCGCATACACCGGAGACACGGTGAGTGTGAAGTTTACCGCGGTAGATAAAACCTACGACATTACCTTCCCCGACTATGGCATGAAACAAACCGCTCAGAAAGGACAAACCAAAGTATTAGAATTTCAAGCGCAGGCGGTGGGCAAATTTGCCTATTACTGCGACTCATGCGGTGGACTCAAATCAACCGCGGTAGGATACATTATTGTGGCACCAACTTCTCATTAAGCTAGGGCTTAATGAGAAGTAATTTTATAATTTTTAATTTTTGAATTTTATAAATAAATCTCAATATTAAAAGATGTAAACTATGAAGTATGATTTAGAAGAGCGGACCGCAAAGTTTGGCGAGAATATTATAAGATTCTGTAAAACAATTCCAAACAATCAAATTACCAGACCGCTTATACTCCAATTAATTCGCTCTGCTACCAGTATAGGTGCCAATTACATGGAAGCAAACCAGGCAAGTTCAAAGAGAGATTTTAGGAATAAAATAAAAATAGCCCAAAAAGAGTCAAATGAAACAAAGCATTGGTTACGGATGATTTCATCAGCAGAAAATACTTACAAAAAACATTGTGGGGTTCTATGGAAAGAGGCTCACGAATTAACCCTTATTTTTGCTAAGATTTCAAAGGTATCCAGTGATTAGCTTAGAATTTAAGATTTAAAACATTATTTAAAAATTATAAAATTATAAAATTAAAAATTTTTTCACTTATCCCCACTCTCCGTGCTATTTTATGTTATACTTAGCAAAACAACATAATAATACTCACCTCCTATGAATAACAAAAAACGAACTTTAATTATTCTTACGGTCGCGTTGGTTGTGGTAGTAGTTGCTATAGTACTACTTACCTCGGGCAACGGTGGTAATCAGTCCACAAACAATGGCGTTTCAGAGTCATCTCCTGCCGCATCTACCACCCAACCCACATTTAAGGCATTAGATACCAAAGAAGCTTCTACATACGAAATTACCAAACCAACTGAAAAAGCCCCCACTCCTCCCAAATACACTGGGCCAGATATTAATGTGTATGAAATAAAAGCAAGCAAAGACGGATTTTCTCCTGAAACATTGGTGATTGGTAAGACCGGACCCGTGCAGATTAAATTTAGTGCGATTGACGGAAACTATGACCTTTCATTTGCCCCTCCTATTGGCGCATATATTGCCGCTTCACAAGGAGGATCAACAATGTTTGGATTTAATGCCAAAGATGTTGCCTCCGGAGCATACACATTTACCTGTAAGACCTCTTGCCCAAACGGTAAAGCAATTCAAGGAACTTTGATTATTAAATAAACGAGATAGGAATACGTTAGATTTTCAAACTCCCTGCTTAATAAGTGGGGAGTTTTTTGTGTTTGTAGTTGTAGTATTCTTACAACACTCACCATCTTACGACACCCGGTGTCGCCGGTGTCGTAAGAATAAGAAGAAAACAAATTGCCCAAATTTTCCACGATCGTACAAAATTTGGGCAATTGATTATTTCTTATCCACGCACCAGAAAACCACAGGTTTACCGGTGGATGAATAGTTTTTGGTGCGGGACTGCGCACCCCGAGCAAGCCATAAGCTTGCGAGGTATGAAAAGACACCATGCATAGGCTTGCCCGTGGTGCTTCACTTGATGTGTGTTTTGATGTACGTGAGGCGGTCGGTAATTGCATCTGCAACCGCGGCAGGACTTAGTTTTGTAATAATGTCGTTTCGTGCTTTTCCCCCTTTTCTTGCGGCAATTTCGGGGTAACTATACACCATGCGCATTGCCTCAGCTGCTTTTTCTTCATGGGGATCTGCCCATACATTCCCCTTTCTGTAGGGCCCATAATCCTTTTCCAACGTAACCAGTTTATAAGGGACAGGAAATCCATTTTCTTCGTTCATAAAATCGGTATTGCCCGAATAGTCCGTGGCAATCACGGGTTTTCCTAATGCCATAGCCTCTGCAATGGTAAGTCCAAACCCTTCGGAGCGATGAAGCGACACATACGCATCGCACACATTCATTAAACTGGAAACCTCTTCACGCGAGAGATAATCATTTAGAAGAAAAATATTATGCTTCTCAGATTCTTTTTGAAGTTTTGCAAAGTTTTCCGGGTCAATAGCATGATTTGATGATTTGATAACCAGTGCGACGCGTTCTTCTGGACGAAACGCATTTTTAAACGCGCGTACGATTGCAAGAGGATTTTTCCGTTCAAAGATGCTATAAAAATCAAACATAAAAAGAAAAAGAAACATATTATCAGGCAATTTAAATCGTTTCCGTGGGTACGGACTTTTTCTTATAGTAATAGCATGAGGAATAATAGTAACCGGAATGTCTTTTTTGGCTTGCATAATCGCTTGTGCAGAGAAAGAACTGGGTGTCCATACTTCATCTACATTTTTTAGAAGAGCTACCCATGAATCGGGTAGTTTAGAAAGCTCCCACGCCCAGTAAGCGATATTGTATTTATTTTGAAACCGTTGTTCTCCAAACGCGTGAAGTTCATTTTTAAATACATCCCCATAGAACACAATAATATTCACTTTATAGGGATTTCGTGTAGAAAACTTCTTTGAAAACTCGTTTTCCTTTTTACGATGAGGGCACCGTTGACTATTTACAAGCGCGCAAGGAATTCCTTTTTGTACTACCGCCCGGGTAATGGTGCGCGCGGCCTCCCCTACGCCGCTCTCAGAATCAAAAAAACCAAAGATATTTACCCCGTGGGAGATAGGTGTTTCTTTTGTTATGGATATGTGTGTAGAATTTTTAACAGGACGAATATCAGATCGTGTATGAGAAAAAGCGTGTGCTCGGGTGGTAAGATATTTCAAAAGCCCTTGTTCTATATACATTCGAGAATATAGCTTTAGAGAAAATGGGACTATGCCCTTTTCCAACTTTTCATATTGGAAACGGTCTATAAGTATATTTTGTACACGCGATCCTTGGTGTTGTATGGTTTTAATAACTTCTGATGGAATAGTGAGTTTGTTGTCTGACATGAGCATAAGACGTATATACCCATAGAGTTGAGATGAGGCATTCATTTTTTGAGCAAACGTAATTACTTCTTCCCAATTTATATGCGCCTGATTCAAACGTTGCGCGCTTACCTGTATTTTATTCAATACCTCTTGAAAATCTTTGGGGTCGCGGTAAAGAGGGAGTTGAAAGAAAAATATACACGCATCTATTACCAGTGCCGATTCGTTCTTTACAAAATCTTCTTTGCTTATTTCAAACAAGCGAAAGGGGAGGTTTGCAAATACCGTTTGAAGATACGCCCGCATTGTTTCGTCATTAATAAGTAGTAAAGACTCTTCTAGGGGTGCTCCTCCCGAGAGTGTGTGGTGGAAGGATGGCATAACGGTATGTTTTGTTTTTTCTACTATGGGAAGAAAAACTTTATGTACTGCTCTTTGCCTCATTTTTTGAAACAGAGCTGCGGTTTTTGCTGTATTGTTTTGTATTACTTTTCTTGACATAGGAAGTTTTTGTTTTAGGTGTCTTAACCACTCCCCCACTGAAGTGAAGTTCTGTTGCGCAAGTTGCGTGATTTTTTCATCATGTACGGTGCGTTCCTGTTGTATTTTTCTTCGGCTTTGGAGTGTACTGGGAAGATGTATGATATTCCAGAAAAGAGCAAGAAAGGGAATGCTCATAGAACCCAACTTTTGGAAAAACGGGAGGCGATGTCTACTCGTTTGAAAATATCCCACCATCGCAAACCAATATCCAATAAGAATATACATTACGGAACGAGGAAGATTTTCCCTCTCATAGTTTTTAAGTGCCGCACGAAGTGCATTTCGCTTACAGAAATACAACTTTTTATACGGCATCTTGTTATAGCTTGCACTGTGTTGGTGGTACACGATCGCTTCTGGCTCAAAGAGAATGTGATACCCGTACAAGTGCGCCCTCCAACTCCAATCAAGATCTTCAAAATATGCTCCAAACATCTCATCCAAAAACCCAACTTTTTGAAGCACCTTGGCGCGAACGAGCGCCGCGCCAAAACATGCCCCTATTACTTCGGAGCTTTCTTTCTTTCCGCGTTTTCGAGGAATTCCAAAATTAATATCATATCCATCACCGTTCCAATCAATGGTGCCCCCTTGGCTGTTAATTATTTCCGGATGATCATAAAAAAGCATGTTAGAAGTGACCGCGGCAATGCGAGCATCTGTGTTCATGCGCTTTACTAGGGACCCCAACCATTGGCTATCTACCGTTGTATCATTATTCAATATTGCAATAAACTCGGGGTTATATTTTTGAATTGCATACTGGAGCCCGCTATTTACCGCTTTTGCAAAACCGCCATTGCGAGGAAGCGCTACTACATCCACCTTGGGAAAATGCACCTGAAGATGTATTACGGTATCATCGGTTGAAGCATCATCCACAACTACCACTTTAAAGTTTTGGTAGCTCTGTTTTGTTAACGAAGAGAGACAGGAATTAAGAAGGGGTACTCCATTATATGAAGGAATCAGGATAATCGTTTCAGGGTTCATATGTACTATAATCAGAGATTTTTATAATATGCCAACACTTTAGATGTTTCATCAAACAACACTAACTGTCCATTGTTAAGTAGTATGGTCCGCTCACAATACTCCTGTATAACCTCCATATCATGGCTCGCAAATAAAATTGTTTTACCTTGTTTTTTGTATTCATCAAATACCGCAAGACATTGTGGCCTAAAGTCTTTATCTCCCACGGCAAAAATCTCATCAAGAAGCAGTATATCTGGATTGCTCTGAACCATTGCCGCAAACGCAAGGCGAGCAACCATTCCCGAAGAAAAATGTTTTAACTTCATATCCCGGAAACGCGCCACCCCCGCAAATGTAAATATCTCATCTAATTTTTCTTTTATTTTTTTTCTTGGCATTCCCAGAATTGCTCCATAGAGGTACAGGTTTTCCTGCGCGGAGAGTTCACCATGGAATCCAATTCCCAGACCAATGAGCGGCGCCACAGTCCCCTGAGTTAAAAAGGAGCCGCTTGAGGGTTGTATAATGCCGCCGAGTATTTTAAGAAGTGTTGTTTTTCCACTACCATTTTTTCCTATAAGCCCCACCATTTCTCCTTTGCGCAAAGTAAAGCTTACATCGTTTAAGGCATGAAAACTCTCATAGGTTGTTTTTCCTTTTATGCGCCCCAATACTTGCCCAAAAAGAGTGTTTGTTTTTTCATGGGGTATTTTGTATATCTTGGTGAGATGGCGTGCTTCAATCATATGGGGTGGTTATAATTCTTCAGCAAATCTTCTTGCATATTTCTTAAATATGAAGACTCCTATAAAATATATAATTGCAATAATAGCGAGTGTGATAAAAATTTGTTTTGGTTCGGGAAAAAACCCATAGAGCACCGCGTTTCTTATGTCTACAATCACTCGCGTGATCGGATTTAAAAGATACCATTTAGAGAAAGAGATTGGTACTACCTTATAATCATACACAATAGGCGTTGCCCAAAAGAGCATTTGGAGAAAGATGTCCCATATATGGCCAAAGTCATTAAATCTCATGTAGAGTGGCGCAATACACAATGACACCCCAACAGTAAGTAAAACAAGAAAAAGAATCAGTACCACCAGCATAACCGCACTTATAGCAAGATGAAGCCCAAGTGCAAAGAAAAATATAAAAAATATAACCAGTGTAATAAAAAATGTCCAAAAGGAATGGAGCACCGTTCCTGCAATAACCACAGCAGGAGTCAGGCTTGTGCTTTGAAGAAGGTGTGCTTTGGATCCAATACCAGGCGCAATATCTTTTGTGGTGTCAGCAAAAAAATTCCACGAAATAATACCTAGAAAAAGATACACCTCGTAGTTCTGAATGGTAACTTTGAGAAAGTAAAAAAACACCACATACAGTATACCCAGCATCATAAATGGCTTTACGAGGCTCCAAAAGAGCCCAAGCGCGGAGCCGTAGTATTTGAGCTTGAAATCAAGCCTGCTTAGTTCGTATACCAGATTAAGCTTATTCTTTAGGTTCTGCATACTTATATGATATCACTCGATCAAGTGGGAGAGAAATCGTTTTTCCCTTTTTATAAATAATAACCGGCGAGAGCAACATAATGCCTAATTTGCGTATATCTCGAGTACTTGATTCTTGGTAGGTGGGAATAAATACATCATTTAAAAATTTTATTCTTGTGGTACCTGCATCAATCTCAAAATGCATGATCTCGGACTGAGCCGTATATTCACGTCGCGCTATAAGACTATTCTTATTGTATGTTTCAATAATAACTCTCCCCTTATTGAATGGAGAAAACATAATATCAAACTCTCCCCCGGTTATTTTTTTTGAAGTTATAAAAATCTCCGACTGGCGAGAATTCCATATAAAAAATCTCTTCTTAATGTCGTGGTACTCTGGCACGTACCAGCCACGTCCCATTATGATATCTTTCTTAAAATAACCAAACAATAAACCAAAAAATTTTGTTGTTTTATTAATAAACTTACTATATAGATATACAAATTCTATGGTGTAAAAATAGCGGTAGTAGAGAGCATCAAATATACTGGAAGAATATGGCACACCTGCTTTTGTGTGCTTGAGGTCCATTGCATCTGCCATACGGAGGTTTTCTTCCCATTCCTCGTGATAGGGAGACTGCGCGTCCCAAGGCTTATATTCCCCTGCAAAATGCAATATAACACACCGTGTCCGTGAGGGATTATCTTTATATTTCTGGGGTAAAGTAATGTAGTATAAATTAAAATAGAACGGAATCCGAATCCATTGTTTATAAAAAAAGACATTAAGAATTGCTTGGTCAGGAAAGTACATGGTTCTTCCCACATATTCAGCGGCGAGCACACATATCTTTTGAAACGTGTCCTGGGCAATAATATCGGTTGAGAAAGAAAACACACCACTGTTAAACGCCTTGGCATTGGTAATAGTCGCATGGATCGTTGTTTGTGCGTAGTCGTCAATTTGGCTTTCTATGAATGGCAGCATGTCAGTTACGGCACCAAACCCTTTTATAGTAGTAAGCATATTCATGTTAGCTCTTACGATGATATCGCTATCTAAAAAAACAACGTGCTTCCATTGCTTAAATTCCGTGGTAAATACGTAAAACTTCGCGAGCACGCTTGGGGGGTAGGTTGAACTCCAATATTTTTCTTCAACATGTATTGGTGGGTCGGGCACGCGTTTTACGAGTATCCCCCTTGATTCAAACCAGGTTAATTTCTCTTCGGGAATATCATACGCCAACAGAACATAATCCCCACGCCATCCGCCTTTCCAGTATGCCGAAGAAAAAAGTTGCTTGGCTTGTTCCAAGAAACGCTCATCGGCAAGTGTAACAAGAACGCTATCTTTCATATGCTTATATGTAACAGTGATAATATACTTTGAGAACTCTTGTCCCAATTATGCGTTTTTGCCCATGTTCGACACATAGATTCCTGCGCAGTGAGTTTTTTAATATCGAGCCATTCCACAATTTTTTCTGCAAAATTTTGCGCGTCATAGCAATCAGCGAGTATTCCTGTTTTATTATTGTTTACTGCCTCTTGGAGCCCCTCTACGTTATTTGCAATAACAAAAGTTCCCGTTGCATTTGCTTCAAGTGCCACAATACCATATCCCTCAGTCAAGGAGGGCACAGCAAAAAGCCATGCAGCAGACATGAGTTCTTGCTTTTTTTCTTCAGAAACATACCCCGTAAACTCAATTTTATCAGAAGAATAGTGATCCTTGAAATAATCAAGGGTCTTTTTAAGCCATTGGGGTTCCCCAAAATCAAACCTTCTTCCGGCGATTATGTAGCGCACCGATGGAATTTTTGCCTCAACAAAGGGAAAGGTACGAAGTAATAAATCAACACCTTTTCGCCCCTCAATGCGACCAAGAAAAAGCACGGTTGGACGAGGTGCAAAATTTTTTTTATTCTGAAAGAAAAAATCATCTACCCCATTGAGGACCGTGTGTACGTTTTTAAATCCGTGCTTCACAAGTTTTTCACGCACCCATTCACTTATGGTGATTATTGTTTCTTTTCTATAAAATAGGAATAGTAGTTTCTCCCCAATATACCCAAAAAGCGAATAAGGAAATCGCTGAGAAGAAAAAAAGTGTTTACCGTTCAACCCATGTACCATTACCACCTTTTTTTGTTTTGGATACAGGAGCGGAGTAAAAAACGGTACCACACTTACATCTTCAAAAAGAATATCTGGTTTTATTTTTTTTAGATATTTTCTCAGTAGAAAGGGAAGAAAAAGAAGAGTGCTTATAACATTTTCTGATTTCGGCGACCCAAAACGAATAATGCGAATATTTTCATATGTTTCTTCTCGAGGTGCCCCGGGAAATAAAGCAGATAAAAGAATAACCTCGTGGTGTTTCCCTATTCGTGAAAAAATCTCAAGTATGTTTTTCTCTGCTCCTCCAGCCCTTGGATGCAGAGGACAAAATTTGTTGATGATTAATATGGTCATGATGTATTCAATTTGTATTAGCTAGCTATTTTATTGAGAGAGAAGAAAGAACAAGGGAGTTAAAAACTATTTGAAGACCAATAATAACAGAGACTAAAAGTGGATCAAAGAACTGCCCCGACACACCAAATATTTTAAACATAAGAGGTATTACCATCAACGCTACACCAAAGTTAATAGCGGTTTTTAACCGGAAAAATGCATATAATTTCTTTATAAAGTTATCTTTTTCACCCAGATGAACGGAAAGATACGTTTTAACAAATAAACCAAGAAAAACCGTTTGAACACCAATAAATGGAAAAATAATTTTTATAGTAGCTGGACCATTAAAAAAATAGCCACTCATACCAATAAGAAAAAAAACTCCCCCACTTGCAAAATAAAAAGACAACGGCACTTGCATTAAAATGTATTTCACGTGAGCAAAACCATCTTTATAGGGTCTCAATTTTGAACTACCTTTACGTTGGGAGTATGTTATGGGAATTTCTTTAATTTTTAAATTATTTTTTTGGGCTTTAATTAACATTTCTGTTGCAAATTCCATGCCATTTGTTTTGAGATGAAGATTTTCAAATGTGCTTTTTTTAAGCGCTCTAAACCCCGATTGACTGTCGGAGGTGCGTATACCAAAAAACAACCATAGAAGGAAATTAAGTATGGGGGTTCCAAATAATCGGTGCGCAAGAGGCATGGCTCCTTGCTCTATGTTCCCAGTAAATCTGCTTCCCATAACAATGTCTGCGTGTTCTAATTCTCGCACTAAAAGCGGAATATCTGCAAGCGGATACGTTGCGTCTGCATCAGCATACACTACAATATCTCCCCTCGCTTGCTCAACTCCTTTTTTTATAGCCAGACCATACCCCTCCATATTGTGTTTTACAATCGTTGCACATTGTTGTTTTGCAATTATATCCGACCCGTCACGAGAAGAATCCGAAACAATAATTTCAACAGGAATATGCGCGTTCGCAGACATTGCTTTTGCTTCCTCAATACAACGACCAATCGTTTCCTTTTCGTCTCTACAAGGGAGTATAATTGATATTAAGTGATTCATTTTTTATAATTATATCATGGGTATTTTCCTTATACCATTCTTTCTCTTTCTACCCGGATACGCACTCACGTTTTTGTTTCAGTGGATACATGGTTTTTTTAAACGGATTGCCTTTTCAGTTATTCTCTCAATTTCTTCCGGAGTTATTATAAGTTTTCTCTGCGCGGCACTGGGGCTTCCCCTCGTACCCTTCTTTGTTTTTTTTCTTGCGGTGTGTGCAGTGTGTCTCATTTTTTTAAGAACAAAAAGAAGTATTTTTTTTCTAGAATGGAACGCTCTTGTAAAAAAAGAGAGATGGCTTTTTGCTTTTTTTCTTACCCTTTCGGTTTTTGCAGGCATATTTATTGCCACTCCTCACTTCCATTATCCGTGGCCAATACATGGCGATGAATGGTGGCAAGTGGGAACAGTCCAAAATGTGATTGAGGGCAGGGCTCTTAACACCCACCCCTATCTTTTAAATGAACTTACCAATAACAAACCTGGGTTTTCAAGTTACATTGCCGCTCTTTTTGGCGTGGGAGGAATTGACCCTATAAGCGGCTGGACATTTCTTCCTGCGGCTAATGTGTTTCTTATTTCTCTTATTGGCTCTCTTCTCTTGTATGAGCTCACTAAAAAAACCCTTGCGGCGGGGGTGTTTCCGATTCTCCTTATAGCGCTTCGCTCCAATGCGTATATTCTTGGGTGGTGGTTTTTTGTACCGTCAACTTTTGGTCTTCTATTCGTCCTTGCTGCATTTCTTTCTGTTTCGCTTTGGAAGAAAACGTTTTCAGGGCTTGTGTTTGCCTTTATTCTTTTTGCGGCGCTCTTTTTAGTGTATGCGCCACTTGGTTTGTTTTCTCTCATTGCGCTTCTTCCATTTTTTATTCCCTATAGATCCATTGCTCTATATGCGCGCGAACATACTTTGTCTTTTTTGCTCATTTTATGTGCGTGTGTTGCGATTATTGCTGGAGGAATATATATTGCCACAACCATAAGTCCATACCGTGAATACTGGACGATAAACTCTTTTTTACCCCCCGCTATTATTCAGGCATTCTTTGTTCCCCGCGGAGCGACATTTCATTTTTCTTTGGGAAGTGGTCTTTTTGATACCGTTCCTTTAATTCTTCTTCTTGCGGCAGCGGTGGGATGCGCAAACATAATAAAAGAGCCATGGAAACGAGCTTTATGTTTTGGAACATTTCTTGGAATTTTAAATGTTTGGTTGTCGTATGCGCTTGGTGTTTCATTTCTTTTATTTCATCAACGAACCTTTTATCTAGTAGGAACTCTTGCTGCGGTACTTGCTTCCTTAGGAGTCTCATTACTCTTTGACAACTTTCAGAAATCTCAGTACGCAACACGCGCATCTTCGCTGTGGAAAAAAACTATTGGAATTCTTTTTCTTCTATGTTTTGGGGTTATTCTTTTCTTGGGATATTTTACTCCCCCCAATGGAACATTGCTCTACCATTTGGTAGAAAAAGAAGATGTTACCGCTATGGAGTGGCTAGTTAAACACCGAGATGAATTAGGAACCAAGACGGTAATTGCAAACCAGGTAGTAGGAACTCTTATTACTCCTTTTACCCGCATGAGGTCAAAAATTTCTTTTCTTACTGCGCAGAATGTGGCAGAGACCATTAACCCTCAAGACATATTAACTGCGGAAGAGCCAGATTGTAAGAAAAAAGAAGAATCTATTATTCGTCTTGGGGGAGATCTTATCTATGCAAAAAGCCCCCAATCCTGCCCATTTTTAAAAGAGATATATAGCTCGCCGCGTGTGTTTATTTATCTTTACCCCGCTACTTGAACGTTCCGCGTTTTTTGCGTTGAATCAGCACGCATAAAGCAAGCACACTCAATTTGTTATAGAATTGGACGCCTCGTAATCAAGTAACGGGGTTTATTCCCCTATCTCGCCCCATTTAAACAAGTGACCATACTATACCAGAATATGGTTTGTGGAGATTTACTAGAGTGTGATATACTATAAAGAAAATATGTCGGGTTATAAATAATAAAATAACGACAACATGAAGCTCCGTAATTTATTTCTCTTTTTATTTTTCGTCGGAATAATCGTGGCGGGAATTACTAGTATTTTGTTTCATATGAATCCCGCTCAGGCACTTGTTTATGGAGGAGGACCAGGTGATAGCACGTCAGTCAGTTCTCCAACTGCATCTTCTCTTTATGTATCATGGTCAACAAGTTACGCGGGGGTTACGAGCCAATCTATATATAGAAATAATTCATACATTGCTACTGTGGGGAGCGGATCGGGATATACCAGTTCCGGATTATCGTGTGGTACTACATACAGCTATTATGTGTGTTCAAACTATGGATGTTCATCTTCTGGATCGGGAACCACAGTTGCGTGCGCGCCCGCAGCCCCCACTGGATTTTCTGCGACTGCAGCATCACAAAGCCAAATAAATTTATCATGGTCTGCCTCTGCTGGCGCGAGTGGATATTACCTTTATAAAAATGGGTCGTATATCGGATCAACTGCGGCAACAAGTTATTCGGATACAGGGCTTTCTTGTAACGGTGGGGGAACCTATTACGCAGTTGCATACAATGCGGGGGGAAATTCCGGTAATTCAAACAGTTCGGCCGCGTCTACGGACCAATGTACCCCAGGAACACCAACTATTGGAACTGCTACCACAAGTGGATCGACCACCGCAACCGTAACCTGGACGAGAAATTATCCATATACAGAAAGTGGTTTTGAAATTTGGAGTAGTGGAGGAGTTTATCGTGGATCTGCGGGAGCTGGCGCTACTTCTGGAAGTGCCACAGGGCTTGCCGCAAGTACTCCATATGCTTTCTATGTGCGCGCATACGTTACCACAAATGGAAGAACATATTATTCTGGAAATTCAGCAAACTCAAACACTATTACCACCTATCCTCCTGCGCCCGCAACCCCGACTGGGTTTACTGTATTTGGCTCGGGAACAAGTAGTCTTGACCTATCGTGGAATGCGGTAAGCGGCGCTACTTCATATACGGTTACTCGTACAGGATATGGAACCGTATACTCAGGGACAGGTACTAGCTTTTCAGACACAGGACTTACGTGTAATACCTCATATTCATATACGATATATGCATCTAACTCAGGGGGAAATTCTGCAACTGCATCTACATCGGGAACTACACTGGTGTGTATCCCCTCCGCGCCAACTGGTCTTTCAGCAACAGCTGTTTCCGGTTCTCAAATTAATTTAAGCTGGGCCGCGGTGAGTGGAGCAACTGGATATTATGTGTATCGCGGCGGGGTATATATTGGATCATCTGGTACAACTTCATATTCTGATACTGGACTTTCATGTAACACCTCGTACTCGTACTATGTGATAGCATATAACAGTTCGGGTTCATCGGCAGCATCTGCTACCGTAAGCGCAACTACTTATATATGTTCCCCTACCGGGTTTACCGTGTCGGGCACTAGCGGAACAACTCTTAGTTTGTCGTGGAATGCGGTGACTGGCGCCACTTCTTATGCGGTAGTTACCTATACTGGGGGACAACCAGTATACTCCGGATCAGGCACCAGTGCTTCCGTTTCTGGACTTACCTGTAACACTTCATATAGCTACAGTATAACCGCGTCAAACGCGCAGAGTACTTCTGCTAATGTAATTGGGAGTGGATCAACATATGTGTGTCCCCCAGCAACACCAACTGGACTTTCTGCTACACCCCTAACCGGATGTTCTCAAATTAGCCTTTCTTGGACCGACAACGCAACTAACGAAACCGGGTATTATGTGTATCGTGGTGGGGCACTACTAACAACTCTAGCGGCAAACAGCACTTCATACACCGATAGTGGCCTTAGCGGAGCAACAAGTTATTCGTATTATGTAACCGCATATAATAGTGGGGGAACTTCTGGAAATTCAAACACCGCAAGTGCGTCAACAAACGTTTGCGCACCCGCTACACCCACGGGGCTCTCAGCGGGTCCGGGTTCATTGTGTACCCAAATAAATCTTGCGTGGACTGACAACGCGACCAATGAAACAGGATATTATGTATATCGTGGTGGTGCATTAGCCGCAACCTTAGCGGCAAATAGCACCTCATATACTGATGGAGGACTTACTGGGGCAACAAGTTACTCATACTTTGTAAGAGCATATAATGCAGGCGGAAACGCAGATTCAAATACCACCTCGGCTACTACTAATTCATGTGTACTTTCTCCTGGATCACCTTCCTCTGGCATGACGGTAGGAACAGTTATTAGTACTGATTTAGGAAGACCACAAACGTCACTTTCATGGACAGGAACTGCGGATGGATTCTTTGTAGTACGCTCCGGTACTGATGGATATCAACCAGTAATAAATACCGCGAGTGCAGCCGCAACAGATAGCACAGGAATTCGTTGTCCCGCCACTTACACGTACTACATTTACGCATATAACAACGATACGAGCTTAGGAACCACCGATACTAGTTGTACCTCTCAAGCACCTCTTAATGGCGTTTATTCGGGTAGTTTGGTTAATAAAAAATGTTCCGCACCGGTCGCGGTCGTACGAAACATGGATTACTGCACCAAGGGGTTCTTTAACAATTAATAACCACCACACAATACTATGAACAAAAAAATAATTATTTGGATAATGGTGGTTATTATAATAATACTAGTGGCATTCTTGGTGTGGTATGTGCTCCTTCCTTCTCAATCGGTGCAAGCGCCCGTAGCACAAACACAAACTCCCCCAACAACAGCAACACAAGCACCCGCAGACTTAGGGCAACTTACTCAGCAATCTCC
>JAKBUF010000009.1 GCA_021844025.1 bacterium
AGAAGCTAAAACAATGGAATACTTACTACAATAACTTGGAGCATTGCGGATTGGGAGGTAAGAGTCCGAATGAATATCTTGCCGAATTTATCAGTAACTAATCCGCCAAATGTCCTTGCCTAAAACAATCCGCCTGCAACCAGGGGCTACTTCACACTCTTAATTTTATTCAGAATCTGTTCCACCTTCTTTACACTCTCTTCTTCGAGGAGCGATAGGGGAATTATTATCTTCCTGTGCCGTTTGAATATTTTTATCTTTTTTTCTAATTCGTCCGCGGAGACTTCGTCGCTCTTGCTTAAAAAAATATATTCTTCTTTTTGTAATAATTTTTTATTATATTTTTTTAACTCATCTCTCACAATAATATAATCTCTCCACACATCGTCTGACTGCGCCGACACCAAATGAAACAAAACTTTTGTTCTTTCGGTGTGTTTTAAAAATTTTATTCCCAGTCCCCTTCCTTGCGATGCTCCCGCAATGAGTCCCGGAAGGTCTGCAAGAATTAAATCGTAGTACACACCAAGATTTGGCTCCAGGGTGGTAAATTGATAATTTGCTACTTTGCTTTTTGCTCGCGTAAGTTCATTAAGCAAACTTGATTTGCCCACGTTCGGCAATCCAATTAATCCCACGTCGGCAATATATTTTAGTTCAAAGGTAAATGTAAAACATTCTCCGGGCTTTCCGGGTTGTGATTGTTTTGGGGTAGTGTTGGTTGATGACCGAAATAAAAAATTCCCCTTCCCCCCATTTCCTCCGCGCGCAATACACTGTTGTTCACCAACCCGTACCACCTCTATATCTTCACCCGTTTCATTGTTGTGAACTACCGTTCCCACAGGAACTCTCACCAGCACATCATCTCCTCTCACCCCATCTACAAACTGGGGTCTTCCATCTCCCCCATCTTTTGCCACAATTTCTTTTTTAAAACGGAACTGGTTCAATAGAGTAAGATCAGATGATCCCTCTACATATACATCTCCTCCCTTTCCCCCATTTCCTCCCGCCGGTCCTAGTTCCATTAAGTTTTTATTAAACGCAACCGCTCCGGCGCCCCCATCTCCCGCCTTTACTTTTATAGTTACTTCATCAATAAGCATTTTTGAACTATATCACACTCTCCATCATCATCAAGCACAAGGTGTTATATTTTCCCCTATTCTAAATTATTCTATTTCAATTCTCTCACCAGCTATAACCCAAATCATAATTGCTGTTACAACGAAGCATCTCAAGCAAGCCCGTGATATTCCCCAATACCTCTCAAACCAATAGCTTGATTGAGGTGCACAGTCCCGCACCGAAAACCATTTGTTTGTAAGTGATCTTTGGTTTTCTGATGCGCGGATACAATCCATGGACAACGAAGTATGGGTTTCCGAAACTTCCGGATTATGTACATAGTTTATCATTTTATTCTTCTGTTTCCGGAAAAGTCCGGAAATAAGTCACCTGTGGCTTAAAACCTATATATTTATAGGTGTGAAACAAGTGTGAAACATTTTTCAAAATGTTTCACACTTCACCTATGGCTTAAAACCTACGTTTTATGATTTCCGGACTTTTTTCCGGACTTTTCCATATAAAAATGTTTCACGTGAAACATTTTAAACCATATTTTTGATATGTTTCCGGATCTAAATGTTTCACGTGAAACATTCTATTTAATTTCGTCTATATCTGCTACAATTTATTTATAAATATCCCATATGTTTCAATCAAATAACAAAAAACTTATCGGTAATATTGGTGAAGAGTTGGCCTGTGGATATCTTGGTGGAAAAGGCTATAAAATAATAGATAGAAATTTTCATACTAGATTTGGTGAATTAGATATTATTGCAATATCTCCGCTTAAAACCTTGGTTTTTATTGAGGTTAAAACTATGGTTAAAGTTGCTGATTTTAACACTACTGATTTTGGAAGTTATCCACACATTTCCGGAAATTCCGGAATTTGTTCTATAAAACCAGAGGATCAATTATCCACTAGTAAAATAGCTAAGTTTATAAAAATATCTCAATGGTATGCTAACCAGAACCAGAACATTTCCGGAAACGGTTATCGTCTAGATGCGATTTGTATAGATCTCTCAAGTAATTTGGAAACTGCTCTTGATATCCGTCATTATGAGAGTATTGTGGAAGTTTAGTATTAAAAGTTATAAGGCATGCCCCGTAGTGAAATTTATTTCTACTATCGGGGTTATCAAGTAAGTTACTACTATAATATGTCCGGTCATAATAAATGGACTCAGATAAAACGAAAAAAAGAAGCCACCGACCAGAAGCGGGCGGCGGTGTTTTCAAAATTATTACGAGCTATTTCAGTTGCTGTTCAACAAGAACCAAATCCACAATTTAATCCAACCCTCCGCTGTGCGATTGATAAGGCAAAAGAATACAATGTACCACTTGAAAATATTGAGAGAGCTATTCATAAGTCATCAGACACAAAAAACTTTTCACAACTTACTATGGAGGCGTATGGTCCTGAAGGAACCGCTCTTTTGATTTTTTCGGTTACCGATAATAAAAACAGAACTGTTTCTGAAATAAAAAAAATACTTTCTGATCACGAGGGAAAGTGGGCAGACCCCGGAAGTGTGACGTGGGCGTTTGAAGTAGATGGGGGAGTGTGGCGCGCAAAATTTCCACAATCAATTTCTTCGGGGGCGCAAGAAAAATTACTTTCCCTTGTGGACGCGCTTGATGATCATAATGATATAACCGAATTATACACAAATGCTGATCTACCCACTGAATAATTTTTAGTTTAGATTTCTTTTATATACACCATATGAAAATTTTAGGTATTGATCCGGGGAGTACTCGCGCAGGATATGCGGTTGTTGAATTTCTTCCGAACCAACAAAAACCAAATCTTCTTGGCGCGGGAATCTTACAAACCACACATACCAACAAAAATAAACTGTTGCCCGAATTATTATCTTCTTGTACTCATATAGTAGAGTTATACCAACCTGACATCGCTGGTATAGAAAAATTATATTTTGTGAAGAATATTAAAACAGGGTTGGAGGTTGCACAATCGCGTGGAGTAATTATTTGTGCTATTGAACAGCACCACATTCCTCTCTTTGAATATTCTCCTTTAGAAATAAAGCAGGGGATGACGGGGTATGGAAATTCAGACAAAAAAGCGATTATGCGCGCGGTACAACAGACAGTTAATGCTACTCCGTATCAACACCAACCCGACGATGTGTTTGATGCAATCGCGATCGCATTAGTAACCGGGTATGCAAACAAAAATTTAAAAAATAAAAAATAAAATGTTGGTTGGGGTCTTTGTTGTAGTGTGTGGGCAGCACCTAGTGACATGGTATGAATTGTATGAGTTGTGTAAACCCGTATCCGCGAAGTGGTCTTATATAATGTCGCTGGGTTGACCCGGATAGTAGAACTTTTGTTTGCTTTGCAATATGGCTGTGCATCAAAAGTTCACCCCGTTACTCAACTAGTTTGAGTAACGGGGTTCACTACCGGGTTGACAATAAAATTTTTTTGATTATATTTTATCATTATCAATAAATAATAAGGGGTATATTTGTCGACACCCCTTCATCAAACACAATTACATGTTTACCGAAGTATATACACCCGTTCGCCTCACCCTAATTCCATCTCTTCGCGCCGAAGATGATACCGAAACCGAAGATGATGCGGACGATACCATGGACTTCGAAGATGGGGATCTTAATGAAGATATTAATGACGATCAAAAGTTTAAGGATGAGTACGACCTAATTGCCGAAGAGATAGGAGATGAAGAAGAACAGGATGAGTATGAAAATGATCCTATTGATGATGGAAAACACGAGTTTAGTGACGGAAGAGAAGAATGAAGTACCCCAAGTAAGCCCACGGTGTTTTCTGATACCTTATAAGCCAATGGCTTGCTTGGGGTGCGGAATCCCGCATCGAAAAGCATTTATTCATAAGTAAACTTATGGTTTTCTGGTGCGTGGATGGATTTAATCTCCTCTTTGAATTCGTAGAACATCCCGCGATTGCGGGGTGTTTTTTATTTTTAGGTTGCAGTTTTTTGTATATGCGGTAGTGTTATAGTATTGGTATTATTTCATTATGAAACACACTTCACGCAAAAATCGTTTGTGGAAATATGTTGGTATTATTTTTTTAGTCGTCGCGCTTGCAATTGTTATAGAGATTATTGTGGTGGTGCGAGAGCTTCCTCATCCGGAAAAATTAAATTCATTTCAACCAGCTCAGTCTACGCAAGTATATGACCGCACTGGCACGGTGTTATTATACGAAATACATGGAGACCAAAGTCGCACCGTTATTGATATTTCAAAGATTCCTCCTTATGTGAAGTTGGCAAGTGTCGCAGCTGAAGACCAGGGTTTTTATACTCATTCTGCGCTTGATTGGCGGGGGATGGTGCGTGCCTTGTTTGTAGACATTACTACGGGCGATTTTTCACAAGGAGGATCTACTATCACCCAACAGTTAGTTAAAAATGTTTTTCTTACAAACGAAAAAACTATTCAAAGAAAAATTAAAGAGGTTATTCTCGCTTACTGGCTTGAAAAGCAGTATTCAAAAGACGAAATTCTTTCTTTTTATTTAAATCAAATTCCGTATGGATCAAATAGTTATGGGATTGAGTCTGCAAGTATGCGCTACTTTGGCATTCCCGCATCTTCACTTTCGGTTGCGCAGGCAGCGGTACTTGCCGCTATTCCCAAGTCTCCCACCTATTATTCGCCGTGGGGGAGTCATATTCAAGATTTATTTGATCGTCAAAAATATATTTTAGGAGAAATGCATAAACTCGGATACATTACCGATGCCGAGTTTGCGGGAGCGGTCACTGAAAAAATACATTTTCTCTCTCAAAATATTGGAGTGATTCGCGCGCCTCATTTTTCACTTATGGTAAAAGATCAGTTGTCTCAGTTGTATGGCGACGACACTGTGGAGCGCGGGGGATTGAAAGTAATTACCACCCTTGATTGGAAGCTGCAACAGACCGCCGAACAAATTGTTACCGATGGGGTGAAACGAAACACTGATTTATATAAAGGAACAAATGCTTCACTGGTAGCACAAGACCCTAAGACAGGGCAGGTTCTCGCGCTTGTTGGTTCTGCTGATTATTTTGATCAAACCATAGATGGTAATTTTAACGTGGCAGCACAAGGATTACGACAACCCGGTTCTACCTTCAAACCTTTTGTATATGTATCTGCTTTTATGAAGGGGTACTTACCAACTTCGGTGGTGTTTGATGTTCCCACCAATTTTAATACAACCGGAGACCCTAAATATGACTACACTCCAGAAAATTATGACGGCACCTATCGGGGTCCCATTGCTCTACAACAAGCACTCGCGCAATCAGTAAATGTTCCCGCGGTAAAGGTTTTGTATTTAGTGGGTCTCCAAAATGCCATAGACATTGCTCACTCCATGGGAATTACTACCCTACAAGACCCGAGTCGTTATGGGCTTTCATTGGTATTGGGGGGCGGAGAAGTAAAATTAATTGATATGGTGGAAGCTTATTCGGTGTTTGCTCAGGATGGCATTAAACACACCCAGAACCTAATTCTTCATATACAAGATGCGAAGGGGGATACTTTGTATGATTATAAGGATTCCGCACAACAAATTATTGATCCGTTATATGTGCGCATGATAAACAGGATATTATCAAGCGCAGACCTGCGGTCTGGTCTTTTTAGTGCTAGTCTTCCTTTGACTATTTTTGACCCCTATCAAGTTGCCCTTAAAACAGGAACCACGAATGACTACCGAGACGCGTGGACTATTGGGTACACCCCTTCGTTGGTGGTGGGGGTGTGGGCGGGAAATAGTAATAACAAACCCATGGTACAACAGGGGGGGAGTATTGTGGCCGCATTGCCTATGTGGAGCGCATTTATGAAGCAAGTGCTCCCCGAATATCAACCAGAAACATTTCCTTCATACAATCCTCCCGTATCAACTATTCCCATGGTAAATGGACAGTATATTACCCAAAATGGAAATCAAAAACAGCTGCACTCAATTTTATATTACATAGACAAGAACAATCCTGGCTCGCTCCTAAATACCCCAACCACAGACCCCCAGTTTTATAACTGGGAACAACCTGTCCTTTTGTGGGCGCAACAGAATATTCCTAATTTCCTGACAGAATATAATAAGTAGGTGAAGTAGATGTATTATGGAACTAGTATAAGGTAGTGGGGAGTTGGCCGCCGCGAGAGACGCGGCGGTTTTCATTATTTTTTCTCTTATGTTGGCAACAAGACACCCAGAAGGCTATGGGTGTATGTCTGTGGAATTTCACTAATCCACACCTTATCCACTTTTCATATTTTAAAGGACTATCTTAAATCCCGATCTCTGGTACAATACGGGTAATTTGATTCTTCTCGCTTATTTAGATTCGGACTTGAAACACAAAACCTAGGCCTTATAATGCAACCAACACGCTATCTATGGAATTAAAAACACTGTGGGAAAAAACATTGGGGGAAATAGAACTGCAGATATCAAAACCAAACTTTTTAACGTGGTTTAAAAATAGTCGTCTTATAGAACGAAACCCCGAAACGGGGGCGGTAGTAGTGGGTGTTCATAATAATTTTGCAAAAGAGTGGGTTCAATCAAAATACCATAAAAATATTTTAGATATACTCCAAACATTTGATAACACTATTAATCGTGTTGAATATATTGTACTCACCGGCGAGGCACTTGAGAAAAAAATATTTGAAAAAGAAAAGGTAGACAAAAAAACACATTCAGAACAACAGGTTGGTTTTATTGAATTCTCGGCGGACCCAGAAACCAATCTACATCCGAAATATACTTTTGGAACATTTGTGGTTGGGTCGTCAAATGAACTTGCGTTTGCCGCGTCGGTCGCGGTGAGCAAGGAAATTGGGAAGAAATATAACCCTCTTTTTATCTACGGGAGCACGGGGTTAGGTAAAACCCACCTCATTCAAGCTATTGGAAACGAGATTATTAAAAATTATAAAGGACGAGTTCGGGTAAAATATGTTCCCTCTGAACGGTTCGTAAACGATGTGGTGTGGGCTATTCGCTCAAAACGCATGGAAGATGTAAAAAATAAATACCGAAACGTTGATGTTTTAATTATTGACGACATTCAGTTTATTGGAGGAAAAGAGCGTAGCGAAGAAGAGTTTTTCCACACATTTAACATTTTATATCAAAACAACAAGCAGATTATTATTTCTTCTGACCGGGCGCCCTCAGCTATTCCTACCCTAGAAGATCGCCTCCGCTCACGATTTGAAGGTGGGATGATAGTTGATATTACCTATCCTGATTATGAAATGAAGTTGGCTATTATTAAAAATAAACTACAGGAGAAAAACGTTTTTCTTTCTGATGAGGTGTGTAATGTAATTGCATCAAAGATACAGAGAAATGTGCGGGAAATTGAGGGTATTATTAATAAGCTCCAGTTTTATAGAGAAGTGCGTGGTGAAGAGGTGGGGGTAAAGACCGCCGAAGAAGTTATTTTAAACACTGTTCAACAAACTATGGCAAATATTAATCCCAACCATGTGTTTCGGTGTGTTGCTCAATTTTTTGATGTTGCAATTAGTGAACTTACTAATAAATCTCGCCGTAAAGAAGTAGTGGTTCCCCGACAAGTTACTATGTTTTTACTTCGGGATATGTTGGGGATGTCTTACCCAGATATTGGGGATAAGATGGGAAAGCGCGATCACACCACCGCAATACACTCGTATGAGAAAATAGCGCGTGAAATCACCACAAATAAGAATTTAAATCAAAAAATCGTGCTTTTGAAGGAAATTATAAATAAAAATACATCCTCGTGATATACCCGTTATATCCAAGATTTATCCACGAGTTATTATTTGGATATGTATAAGAATAGCTTGTTGTTTCTTATATCTTATAACTTATACACAGTATCCACACCCCCTACTAAAACTACTACTAATTAATTATATATAATATTATTATAGTGATATGAATGTTGTTATTTTGAAAAATAATTTAAAAGAGGCGCTTTCGGTGTTGGGTGGTATAAAAAGAGAAAACACCCAACTTCCTATTTTAAAAAATGTTTTAGTTGAAGCTAAACAAGATGCCATTTATATTTCCTCAACTGATCTAGAGATAGGAGTTGTGTATAAAACCCCCGGAAAAATTATACAAACGGGATCGGTTACTATTCCCTACACTATATTTTCGCAAATAATTTCTAATCTTTCATTTGAGCGAGTTTCTTTAGAAATGAAAGGATCTTCTTTTTTAATAACCGCTGATAATTATAAAGCAAAAATAACCACTATTCCGGCGGATGATTTTCCTATTATTCCAAAAGTTTCAGTAAAACATGATCAGAGTTTTATTATCGAGCAGCAAGTTTTATTAGATGCTCTTTTAGGGGTGAGTGTGGCATGTCAGGTTTCTGATTTTAGACCAGAGTTAAGTGGGGTATTATTTCATTTTAAAGATAAACAACTACACGTGGTAGCTACTGATAGTTTTCGTTTAGCAAAACAAGATGTTATTAGTAAAAAAGTAAAAACAGATTTTGATGGAGAGTTTTCTTGTATTATTCCACTACGCACGGTACAAGAGTTATTGAGAATTTTTTCAGGGAAGAAGCAAGAAAGCGTTACCTTGGTAATGGACGATAATCAAATTATGGTATATACAGACCAAGTAACCTTGGTTTCCCGGTTAATTCAAGGTAAATTTCCTGATTATGAAATGGTTATTCCCTCATCGTTTGAGACAGAACTTATTATTAAAAAAGAAGATATTGTTTCTGCTTTAAAATTAACCAGCTCACTCTCAAACCGTTTGTTTGAGGTTCGATTTGAGGTTGATGAGAGTATGAAATATATAAAACTTATTTCTTCAAGTCACGAGTTTGGTGAGGGGGAGTATTTACTTTCTATTAAAGCAAAAGGACAACCCATTCAAACCTCTTTTAATTGGAGATTTATTCTTGATGGGGTTCGTAATATAAAAACAGAACAAATTTTTATAGGTTTAAATAACGAACAAAAACCAAGTGTGATTAAAATACCAGATGAAACTACGTACACGTACGTACTCACCGCTATTAAAAGCAGTTAGGACAACCGGTTGAAATTTTATATTTTTTCTGGTACGCTTGCGGTATGTCAGTAACATACCAACCACGAAAGAAAAAAAGAGCGCGAACTCACGGTTTTTTGAAACGTGCAAAAACCTCGACGGGACGTCGGGTGCTTTCTCGTCGCCGAGCGAAGGGGAGAAAGAAATTAACGGTAAGCCGCTAGTTTAGTTTTTAATTTACAAGCTTAGTTTCTAGTTAATTTTCAATTTTAAAGCAAGCTAGCTTAATTGAAAACTAGAAATTAATAATTGAAAATTATTGCCATGCTCCCTAAAAAAAATCGCTTAACCGCAGCATTTTTTCGTACTCGGAAGCAGCCCGTTATTTCATTTGTGTGTGGAAACATCTCGGTACGAGCATATCTCCCACAAACAAACGTGTTTCGGTGTGCGGTGGTGGTTCCGGTAAAGACCGCAAAGAAGGCGGTGGTACGCAACCAGATTCGAAGAAATCTTTATGGAGCAATCCAACAAAACATTTTAACGTTGCCGGTATATGATGTGGTGTTCTTTGTTTCCGGAATCGATGCTATTAAAGGAAACACAACCGCCGCTATTCAGAAACTGTTACTAAGAGATAAAAAATAAAACACGGTTTATTATTCTTCTTACTTTTAACTTGAAAACTTTATAACTTGATAACTTATTTATGTCTGCCTTCTTTCATAATTTCTTATATTTACCCATATTAAACCTACTGTTTTTAGTTTATGGGTTTGTAGTTTCTGACTTGGGTGTTGCTATTATTTTAGTTACTATTTTTATTCGATTTATTCTTCTCCCCATCTTTTATAAAGGGGCAAAAGATCAGACCATTATCCAGAAATTAGCTCCTAAGATTCGGGAAATTCAACAGACACACAAAGAAGATAAACAAAAACAAACCCAGGAGATGCTTGCGTTATATAAAGAGCATCGAGTAAACCCCTTTTCCAGTATTGGATTGTTGTTATTACAACTTCCGATTTTATGGGCGTTGTACCGGGTTTTTTTAAGTGGGTTTGGGAGTGATATTTTATCTCAACTATATTCATTTGTTCCACGCCCCAGTGCTATTAACTATCACTTCTTAGGAATAATAGCTCTAAATGAGAAAAGTTTTGTGTTGGTGGTGATTGCTGCAATATTTCAGTATTTACAAACGTATTTTCTTATGAAGGTAGCGGCAGCAAAACAATCTATGGTTGCAGAAGATAACTCAGCCGCAGCTATGGCACAAAAAATGTCTAAACGTATGATGTATTTTGCTCCTGTACTCACTATATTTATTCTTTCGGGGCTCCCTTCGGCCATTGCGTTGTATTGGTTAACCACTTCGGCATTTTCCACTATTCAGCAACTCGTTATAAATAAAAAAATATATATTCCCGAAACCAATGGACACCCAACTAAATAACAACACCATTCATGAGATAAAAGGAATTTTAGAAAACCTAGTTCATTCTATGGGTTTTTCTGATTTTTCCATTTCGTTACATGAGGAGGGGAGACGGTTTTTAATATTTATTAATGACGCTCCATTTTTACAACGACACCTTCCCTCGTTTGTGACCGATTTAGATTTTGTTTTAAAACTTATTTTAAAAAAGAAAGGATATGAATTTGTGTTTATTGATATAAACAATCATCGCAAAGAGCGTGAGGATTTATTAATTCAACTAGCACGCGCAGCCGCAAAAAAAGTAATTGTAACTAAAAAAGAAATTACTCTTCCCGCAATGAATGCGTTTGAGCGCCGCATTATTCACGCGGAGCTTGCGACTAATCCCGATATTAAAACAGAAAGCATGGGAGAAGGAAAAAGTAGAAGGGTGGTAGTAAAACCGATCGAATAACTAGTGACTAGCGGTTAGGGTTTAGTGGTTGGTGAAAATATAAAAAATTCCGCGTTAGGCGGAGTTTTATATATTAACAGATAAGATTTTATTTCTAAATTATGAAATTAAGCATTAATTTAAAATTTAGAACTTAAAATTTAAAATTTTACTTCAGCTCTCCCCATTTTTTTCCAATACTCACCTCTGTTTTTATAGGTACTATAATAGGAGTTTTTCCGGTGTTGGGGTTTATGGGAAGAGCAGACTCCATCTCGTGTTGTAAATTTTTTATAATATCGCTTTGTGTTCCACCCACCAACAACTCATCTGCAATCTCAAAAATAAGTTCATCGTGAATGGTGAGAATCATACGTACTGCTGTATTTAATTTATTTGTGTGCAGGAATGCGTTCACACGGATCATGGCAAGTTTCAAAATATCAGCCGCCAGACCTTGTACCGGCATGTTAATGGCTTCTCGCTCAGCTTGTGATGAAAAAAACCCGTTTGTTGAATGAATTTCGGGGAGTAATCGTACGCGTCCCGTGGCGCTGGTTACTTTTGCCGTTTTCCGCGCGTCGCGTAAGACGTGTTCGTGCCACAATTTTATAGATGAAAATTCTTCAAAATATTTATTAATAAATTGTTTCGCTTCTTCTTGGTTAATACCCGCTTGTTGCGCGAGCGCGCGGTACCCCATGCCATATACCATGCCAAAGTTAAGGGTCTTAGCGCTTCGGCGCATTTGTTTGGTTATGTGGTGGGCTGGTTTTCCGAATATTTTTTGTGCAGTAAGAGTGTGAATATCTTCTCCGTTCTGGAATGCTTGAATCATATTCTTGTCTTGCGCAAGGGACGCGAGCACGCGAAGTTCTATTTGCGAATAATCTATAGCCACCAATGAATAATTTTGAGGAGACACAAATGCATTACGTATATCTTGTGACCAACGGGATTCTTGCGGAATGTTTTGGAGGTTTGGATTTTGGCAACTCAGACGCCCCGTGGCTGCCCCTAGTTGCAAAAAGGTGGGGTGAATACGTCCGTCTTTTTCTACTAATTTTTGCAAAGCCACCACATACGTGGTTTGTAATTTAAAAAATTCTCTATACACCAAAAGATCCGCAACCCACGGGATTTTATTTTTTATTTTTTCCAACGTGTCTGCTGAGGTTGATTTAATTTTTAACCCTGGAATTTCTTTTAGTAAATCGAGTACTTGCTTGGGTGAGTTGAAGTTGATAACACAGCCCGTTTTCTCTTGGAGAATTTTTTCTTGCGTGTCTATCTCCTTTTGTAGTACCGATTCTAGGTTTTTGAGGTGGCCACTGTCTATAAGTACACCGTTTTTTTGCATAAAATCTATAATAGGGATCAGGGGTAGTTCAATAGAGTTATACACATATATTAAATTATTCTCAGATATTTTCTTTGATATCCATGGAGTTATCGTTTGTACAAACTCATTATAGGTCATGGGGTGTTTGTATATTGTTTGGGTGTATTCTTCCCAAGAGGCGAGTGGAAAACCAAGAAGTTGGAGAGCAATCTGAATTGGTTTAAAAACAAGTTCAGAATTTTCAATTTTCAATTTTCGATTTCCAACAGAATCATCCCCAGCTTGTTTTTTGGTTTGTATGGTGTCTGTATTTGTTGGTTTGTTTATTTGTTTGTTTTTATTTTCCACCCGCTTTAAAAGTGAAACAAAGTTATGTTTTTGAAAAAAAGCAACCAGCTTTTCTGTGTTTGGTTTATATATAATATCTTCAAGGGATGTTTCTATAGGAACGTGCGTGTCTATACGCGCGAGTTCTTGTGAAAGGAGCGCAACTTTTTTGTGCACGGATATTTTTTCGTATGTTTTTTCTTTTATTCCATTCTTAAAATAATTTTCAAGAGTCTTATATTTTTGTAAGATGCCGCTCGCGGTTTTTGGTCCTACCCCCGGTACTCCTGGAATGTTGTCTGATGTATCTCCGACCAATGCCTTATAATCAACCACCTGATCAGGTTCTACCCCTAAACGTTCAAACACCTCTTTTTCATGATATATCACAATGTCGGTTATGCCTTTTTTAAATGTTTCCACCTCTATATGGTTTGTGTCGTCCACGAGTTGTAGAGAATCCATATCACCTGTGAGAATAGTGGTGTGTATTTCTTTGTTTTTTCTAAATGTTTCCGCAAGAGTACCAATAAGATCATCTCCTTCATACCCAGGTTTTTCAAACGTGGTTATTCCAAACGAGCGGAACAACTCAAGCGATTCTTGAAGTTGAAAAACAAGGGCATCTTCTGCTTTGGGGCGGTTTATTTTATATTCTGCGAATTTTTGTTTTCTAAAAGTTGGTTCTGGTCTATCAAATAGCGCGGCAACATAGCCTACTTCTCGTTGCGAAAGGATTTTTAACAGCACATTAGAAACCCCAAATAATGCCCCCACTGGTTCACCACGCTCATTAGTAAGCGGTGGCACTGCGTGGTAACAGCGATGTATGAGTGAGTGGGCGTCTATAAGGAGGAGAGATTTCATAGTAAAATTTTCAATGAAATAATTTTCAAATCCTATACACTTTAATTAATTGGAAATTGTAAATTGGTTATTGAAAACTAGTATACTTATTCTACCACACATCACCGTTATTTCTATTGTGGAGGTTTTCCACTTTTTCTTAGTGTTGTGTTTTAATATGTGCTATACTTTTGTTAATGCTTTTGAGCATCTCTTATTACTAGTCATTTTTATTATGGAAAACCAAACACCAAACCAGTTCCCTTCATTTGGGAACGCACCCCAACCGTCGCAAGGCCCTAGTGTTCCTCCGCCTCCTTCTGGACAGGAGCAGGTCGGGATTCGCACCATGGAGTCAGATGCAGAGTCTATTCATCAGAGTGGTGGTGAACAGCCACAGTCACAGATAATAGATGCTGGGAATTCTTTTTCTAAACCGTCTCAACCGAATAATACTTTTTCTTTTCAACCTCCGTTTCAACAACCAGGTCCCAGTGATAGCCCTTCCTTTAGTCAGGGACCAGCCCCCGAAGAAAAAAAACCATCATCAACAGGAAGAACAATATTAATTATAGTTGGTATTGTGGTGGTAGCAGTTGCTGTCGGATTTGGAGTGTTTTATTTAGTGCAATCTCTTAATTCAACCCCCGCGGTTCCTACAGAAACAACCACATCCGCATCATTGCCAGTTTCTTCTACCACTCCAGAGTCAAATTCGGCGGCAACCACTTCTCCTATTCAGGAGGTGGTTCTTCCTCCAGCTCCCGCTGCGCTCGTGCATGCTTCAGTATTCGGGTCATCCTCTGTTGAGTCTGTAGTGTTAGCGAGCACCGATCTTTCGGGGGTGAAATCTGCAATTGCTTCATCATCACAAGCACAAAAGTTAGTAAGCGGATCCATTAAGGATTTAGCGTTTGTTACTAATGTGTCAGGAAGCAGTACCCCGGTTGAAGCAACTACAATTGTGGGAGCGTTGTTTCCTTCTATTTCATCAGGCCTGTCTTCTTTAATTGATCGTGATATTACCCCTTGGTTGTATGGTGATAAATCTGGTGGAAATAAATTAGGACTTGTTATTCCCTTGAAAGATGGAGTGACGGGTGATCAAGTGAAAACTGCATTTAGTGCACTTGAATCAAATCCGCAGGATGTATTAAATATATTTATTCCAACCGTGAAACTTCCCACAACGCAAACGTTTAAAGAGGGTCTTATTGGTGAAGTTATGGTTCGATATCTAGCGATCTCTACTAGTAATCAACAAGTGTTTGAATATGTGCCTGTGTCGGTAAGTGGAAAGGGATACTTAGTTATTACCTCATCGTATAATCAGATGGTTGATGTGTTAAAGAGATTAAACGCAAAAGTTCTTACGGTAACCACCAATGCAACTCCACAAGTAATGCCTGTTATTACTTCTACCAGTACGGCGACCACCTCAACTAGTACCGCAACCACCACACCGTAATTATAAAACATGCATTGTATGTTGTGTAACATATAACATAAAGCATAGAACGTAGAATAACTAAAATCCTCCTTTTGGAGGATTTTAGTTATATACCAGACAACCACCGGTTTCCCCGCGGTATTTTATATATTATCTGATCTGCATCACAATGACCGCCATGGCGGTCATTGTGATGCAGACTGTTCATGGGTGTCCCAGGTTATTCAAGGTGCTTTATTTCTAAAATTCTTAAAACCTTTCCATCTAGTTGTGTTTGAGTAAGTGCCCACGTTTCTATTTTTTTAGTGACCTCTTGTATAATTTGTTCTCGTTCCTGTTGGGTGGTGGTGTAACCCGATATCAGTACCATATCTGCTCCCGCTTGTAGTGCGGCAAGAGATGCTTGGGCAATGGTTTGGTTTGGATGGGCGGCCACCATTTCTAGGTCGTCGGTAATAATAACCCCGTTAAATTTTTCTTGTGAACGGAGCAAATTCATAATTTCTGGTGATTGGCTTGCGGGGGCGTTTGTTATAGCGGTGTCAATAACATGCCCCACCATAATACAAGGCACTTGGGCCGAAATTGCTTCGGTGAATGGTTGTAAATTATTTTGTATTTCTTGGGTGGTTTGCATATTTATTGATGTGGTGGTGTGTGGATCGGTGAGTGCGTCTCCGTGCCCAGGAAAATGTTTCACACACGAGAGTATGCCGGCATCGTGGTATCCTTGCACCGACATTACTCCTAAGCTTGAAATTTTTTGCACCTCTCCTTGGAATGTTCGCGGATACAAAAATGATTGTTGGTTTTTAATAACATCAAGTACCGGGGCAAAGTTTATAGTGATTCCTAAATTTTTTAATTCTTCTCCCCGTTGCTTTGCGATGGTATATGCTTGCGCTGGAGAGATAATTTCTGCCTGTGAGGTTTGATCTATGTTAGAAAAAGGTATACGGGATACCGTGCCACCTTCTTGATCAACCGAGATAAGAAGGGGGATGGCGACCGTTGTTTTACTAGCGGACTGTAATTCTGTTATAAGACTTTGTGTTTGGTTTTCGCCCTGGAAATTTTTTGTTAACAGTATAATTCCTCCAACTGGATAGTGTTGGATGAATTGTTTTGCTTGATTAGTGTCTTGTGAATCAATTCCCACCATGAATAATTGACCAACCTTTTGTTCTAAAGTAAGAGAATTGAGAATTTGTGTTTCAGGTGATACTGCCGTGTTTATAATTGACGCGGTATACCACGAAGATTTAAAAGAATAATTTGATTGCTGGTATGAGAACCCAAGGTATATCACTCCTACCATTGTGACCAATCCGAATATATAAGAGATAATATGTTTTTTCATACACAAGTGAATAGTCTCCCATTGTAAGCCCTAAACCTTAAGTCGGTTTTTAATTTTTATAATTTTTTAATAATGTCTTAAGTCCAAAATATGTAAATAGTATGCCACGTATAGTTTATATCTTATGCTTATAATACATACTTTTTATGTTGTTGTATAATACTATTCTCATTGTATTTTCTACATGAGCTAGTATAATGGATTTGGTGAATGTGAGAAAAATATGCCCAGTAACTTTACTTTATACGCCGTAGGCGAAAGGTATGTGCTGGGAAACGCGGAAGAGAAAACGCATCCTTTACTAAGGAACCTCTATGAACCATTATTATAAAATAAAGTAAAGTTACTGGGTATGACTAATGAACAACTACAACACTATAAAGAATTACTCATTGCTGAACGCGATCGTCTGAACCATGAAATAAAAAAATTAGAAACCCCTCCCTTATTTGAAGATGTGCCGGGGGATGAAGACGACGTTGATGAATCAACCGAATACTTTAACACCACCGCCTCTGCGGGAGATTTACGGCATGAGTTGGGTAATATTGAGCACGCGTTGCTTAAAGTAGAGAAAGGAACCTACGGTATTTGTGAGGCTACTGGAAAAGAAATTCCTGCTGAGGTGCTTGAAGTGAACCCGGCGGCATTATATCACCCAGAGTATCAAAAAAACTTAAATAAATAGTATTTTAGCATCGCTCGGTCTTAGGGCGATGTTTTTGTTTTGTGTGGGGTGTAATTTTTAATTTTACAACACCTAATTTTCAGTGAATTTTCAATGAAAAAATTTTCAAACTTGTGACGTCACATAATTGAAAATTAAAAATTTTAACGGGTTAAAAGTTTTCATGAACCATATTTCTAAATTGTTTTGTGCTGAACTTGAGGGATTAATTCCTCGTTTGGTTGAGGTGGAGGTTGATATTCACGTGGGACTAGCCTCGTTTACCATTGTTGGTTTGGCAGATAAAGCAGTCTCAGAAGCAAAAGAGCGCGTTTCCTCGGCCCTTAAAAATTCTGGCATAAAGCCCCCGAATCGGGAAAATAGAAAAGTAACTGTAAATCTTGCCCCCGCAGACATTAAAAAGAATGGATCACAATATGATGTGGCGATCGCGTTGGGGTATATGGTTGCATCGGGGCAACTAAAGCCATTTGACGCTTCAAAAATTTTATTTTTAGGTGAACTGGCTCTTGATGGTTCTATACGTTCAATCGCGGGAGCTCTTACTATTTGCAATATGGCAGAACAGCTTGGATATGACACCGTTTTTATTCCCGCTGAGAATCAATCAGAGACTATATATGTTACTGGGGTTACTATTTATCCAATCGCTTCCCTACGAGAGGTCATTGCTCATCTTGAGGGAAATATACCACTCCCCGCGCAAGAGCCCCAGCCCTTTATTCCTCAGGTTGGAGAGGGTGTGGTTGATATTTCAGAAATTAAAGGACAATATGCAGTTAAACGAGCGCTCACCATTGCTGCCGCCGGTGGGCATAATATGTTTATGACGGGTCCTCCGGGTGCTGGTAAAACTATGTTGGCGCAATCTATTGTTTCTATTCTCCCTCCGCTTTCGTTTCGTGAGGCAGTTGAAGTAAATAGTATTTATAGTGCGGTTGGTCTTTTACAAAATTCAGCAAAGCACAACAATTCAAATAAAAAATCATTTATTGAAACACGACCATTTCGTGCACCACACCACAGCGCATCCGCGACCGCGCTCATTGGGGGAGGTGGAGCGCACCCACGTCCCGGAGAAATATCTTTAGCTCATCGTGGAATTTTGTTTTTAGATGAGTTTCCTGAGTTTCATCGAGATGTACTCGAAGCGCTCCGGCAACCCCTTGAGAAAGGAGAAATTGTAATTGCTCGTTCGCAGGGAAGTGCTATTTTTCCCGCCCGATTTCTACTTATTGCCGCCTCTAATCCATGCCCGTGTGGATTTTATGGAGATGAAGAAAAAGAATGCACGTGTGGCGCATACGACATTATTCGTTATCAGCGTAAACTCTCGGGGCCACTCATGGATCGTATTGATTTACATGTGTGGGTGAAACGAGTTACTTCTGATGATCTACACACCCCACGTAATCTAAAAGAATCCGACGAAATTCGCGCACACGTTGCTCGCGCGCGCGAAAAACAACGTTCTCGGTTTGAGTCTGCGGGGGTTGATTATACCGCGAACGGAGAACTGTCTTCTACCCATGCTTCTGAGTTAATTGCTCTTACTCCCGGGGCGCAACACACGTTAGATCATGCGCTTGATACCGCTCGAATCTCTGCGCGCGGATATTTTAAAGTACGTAAGGTTGCCCAAACCATTGCTGATTTAGATACAAAAGAAATAGTAGACGAGGCATGTGTGCAAGAGGCGTTCTCGTACCGGGTGAGAGAGCAGGAAGAAAAAGAAATTTAATGTTATTAGAAACCAAACTCCACATAATACATGCCATGGCGTGTATTATGTGGAGTTTATTTTTTGTTTGCCGTTTTGTTATATTTTGGTGGCATATCACAATTCTATATATTTTCTTAGCTTGTTTGTTTGAGTTTATTATTTTTTTGCGTATAGTATAGGAATGTTATCAGAACTTAACGATAAACAACGGCAAGCAGTTGAAGCTGATGATGGGCCGCTATTAATTGTGGCGGGTGCGGGGAGTGGTAAAACCAAAACACTTACTACTCGACTTGCATACTTAATTGCAAAACGCGGAATAAACCCCGAATCAATTTTAGCAATCACCTTTACTAATAAAGCGGCCAACGAAATGAAAAGCCGCGCACTCGCTCTTATCCAAAAAATTACCGGGAACTCAATTCATAGTGAGCCTTTTTTAGGAACGTTTCATTCGTTTGGTGCCTGGATTTTGCGGCGCGAGGCAAAATATTTTAATCGTACTGCGGGCTTTTCTATTTTTGACGACGACGACTCCAACCGAGTTCTAAAGAAAATCATCCAGGAGTTCGCGGTTAAAAAAGAAAAAGGTCCGGCGTTTTTCCGTCGTGAAATTTCTCGTATTAAAAATGAATTTATGACCGGCGAATCGTTTCGTGGGGATGATGGTCAGGAATTAGTATGGGAAGTGTATGAACGTTATGAGCGCGCGCTTGAACAAAACAATGCATTTGATTTTGATGATTTAATTGAAAAACCAGTCCGATTATTTCAGGCACAACCATCAGTTTTAGAAATGTATCAGAAACGTTTTTTATATATTTTGGTTGATGAATATCAGGATGTAAATATGGCGCAATACTGGCTCGTAAGATTACTTGCCGCCAAACATCAACGAATTACGGTAGTGGGAGATGATGCTCAATCTATTTATAAATTCAGATTTTCCGATTTTCGTAATTTTTTAAACTTTGAAAAAAGTTGGCCGACCGCGCGCACTATTCTATTAGAACAAAACTATCGGTCTACCAAACACATTATTTCCGCATCCTCCGGGCTTATTGCGAAAAATGAATTTCAAAAAAAGAAGAATTTATGGACGGAAAATGATGCGGGAAGCAAAGTGTTGGTGGTGGAACATGATGATGAATTTAGTGAGGCTGATTATGTAGTGCAACAGGCGCGCGAACGGGTGCGTTTGGGCAAGCGGGTTGGAATTTTATATCGTACCAATGCCCAATCACGTGCTTTAGAGCAGGTGCTTTTGGAATATGATATTTCGTATGAATTATTTGGGGCACTCTCGTTTTATGAGCGCCGAGAAATTAAAGATATTGTGGCCGCTTTACGATATGCACATAATCCGAAAGATACTATGGGCATTGAACGGTTGGAAAAAAATTTTGGTAAACGTCGCGCGGCTCATTTGCGTGAAGTTCTCCCCACATGGGCGCGTGAAAAAAAACCAGCCGAAGTTATTGCAGCTTTTATGGCAGCGGTTGATTTTGAGCAGTACCTAAAACAACACACCGATAACTTCTCTGAGCGCATGGAAAACATTGCCGAACTTATTTATTTTGCGCAACAGTTTACTGAGCTTTCGGGGCTTATAGAAAAAATATCACTTGCCGATACTTTTGAGACCAGTGCCAATGGAAGGAAAAAACGCCATATTCATGAGGGGAAGGCCGGTATATTTCTTATGACTATTCATGTAGCGAAAGGATTGGAATTTGATAGTGTGTTTGTGGTTGGGGTGAACGAAGGCGTGCTTCCACACCAACGATCGCTATTCTCACCGGAAGACCTAGAAGAAGAGCGACGGCTTATGTATGTGGCTATGACGCGGGCGCGGAGTGAATTAGTGCTTGGTTTTTATCACGTACCTTCTCGGTTTCTATATGAAATTCCACCCGAGACGGTTGATTTTAAGGGGGATCGGATGTTGAATGATGAGGATAGATATATTGATTTTGACTAATAAAATTAGTCAAAATCAATTTTCAATGATCAATTTCCAATTTTCATTCAATGATCCAATGACTC
>JAKBUF010000010.1 GCA_021844025.1 bacterium
GTTTCTAGAAAATCATTAAACTTAGCAATGTTTCTTTCGCGTTCCTTATCACTAGAAGAATTCTTGGGGTCTTGATTCTCTTCTTCGGGAGAATCATTTGAGGTGTCTTGGGGAGGAATTTTTTCTGCCATAATATTTTTTATTATTAATCTTCGTCGTTGTCGTCAATGTCACGCAAGAGAGTACCATTCTTTTCCGCTCTTAAAATATAGTCTACATTTTTTTGTTCCAAAAAGTCCTCAAGTTCAAGAATATTTTTCTGATATGTTTGCGCAAGATGAATTCGTTCGTCAAGTTGTTGCTTTACTTCGTTGTTCTTAACCTCATCAGAAATATCTTTATAATCAAGTCTCTGTCCTAAAACCAAGTTATATACTCGCTCCATCGATTCATGGGCAAATGAAAGATCTCGCTTACCATTATTGATCATGGTTAAAACTTCTGTTTCCGATTTTCCCTTTATTTTTGATTCAAATTCTTCCTCAAAATCCTTGGGGTTTTCAATATATCCCAGCATTTTAGTAGGAATCTTCTTTTCTTCAGAAGAGGTAGTGTGTTTCACCTCTCTATCCAAAAAATCAATATAATCTTCAACCCCATTGATTTCGGGTTCTTCCCCCGGTTTTCTATATAATAATTCTCCTGTCTCAGAAACCTTAAAATTCCCCAGTTCTTGCTGGTTCTTTTCGCTTACATCTTTCTGAACATCGGTCTCTTTTAATTTCTCAAATCCAAAATCCATAATTTATTTAATAACACCACCATGCTATCACACCAACCACCAAAATTAAAGTCCCTTTTACAGCCAGAGAAAGCCATCTCAAGCATGATTGAGTAAGTCAATTACTACGCGTTAATCACTAATCACCAATCACTGATTTTTACTCCCAGGACTCAATTATCAAAGAATCTTTGTTTTTTATGGGTAATCGCTGATATATTGCCTCGGTCACAAACGGCATAAACGGGTGCAATATTTTAAGAGACTCAACCAACAATAAATACAATACTATCTTCGCCGATTCTTTCTGTTCCTTATTCTCATTAGTATCTTGTAAGATTTTTTTCTTTTCTTCAATAATTTTATCTGCGAATTCATGCCACACGTAATGATACGCAATCTCAGCCGCCTGCGAAAACCGGTAATTTTCAATATATTCTCCCACCTGTTGTTTTACCCCCTTTGCACGTTCTAAAATCTTTTTATCTTCAGATAAAATACTTGAAAATTCACTGGAAATTGGAAATTGGAAATTGGAAATTGAATTTTGTGCCAACACAAACCGTGCTATATTCCATAGTTTATTTGAAAAATTTCTATACCCTTTTATTTTTTCTTCTGCAAACGTTACATCTTGTCCCGCAGAATTTCCAACAATAAGAGCCATACGCAATGCATCCGCGCCGTATTGTTCTACAATTCCCAAAGGATCAACCACATTCCCCTTTGACTTAGACATTTTTTGTTTGTCTTTATCTCGCACCAGACCGTGTAAATACACCGTTTCAAAGGGCACTTTTCCGGTACGATACAGCCCCAACATAATCATGCGCGCAACCCAGAAGAATAAAATATCATACGCGGTCTCCATAACACTGGTCGGGTAAAACTCATCAAAAAGATTTTTATCTCTATTTCCCTCATTAGAAATTGGAAATTGGAAATTGGAAATTCCACTTTGTGCTAACAAAGTGGCATATGGCCATTGCCCAGAAGAAAACCAGGTATCAAACACATCGGTTTCTTGCACCCACCCCTCTCCCTGCGGTTTTTCTTTTCCTATATGTATTTCAGCATTCTCATTGGAAATTGGAAATTGGAAATTGGAAATTGCTCCCGCCTTGGTTTCACGAAACCAAGCGGGAATGGGAATCCCCCACACAATCTGGCGAGAAATATTCCAATCACGAATATTTTCCATCCAATGCAAAAATATTTTCTCTTGAAATTCAGGAATGATTTTAATTTGTTTACTTTTTACGGCATCAATTGCCGGCTGCACTATTTTTTCTTGCCCCTTGCTGGTTGTTAAATCCACAAACCACTGAGCAAGCACCCGTGGTTCCAAAACACTTCCACATTTATAACACAACGCCACATTATGTTTGTAATGTTCATCTACTTTTTCAATAAGCCCTTTCTCTTGCATGTCATGCGCAATTTGTTTGCGTGCCTCGGCAATTTTAAGACCATCATATTTCATTACTTCCGCATTTTTCCCAAAGTACTGTTTTAAAGACATGCGCCCCCAGGCATCAATAATTTCTTTAGGACCTTCAATTTCATCTTTGTGCCGCAACCATATAGCAAAATCGTCCGCATCATGCGCTGGAGTTACTTTTACCGCACCCGTTCCAAATGCCGAATCAACATGTTCATCGGCAATAACTTTTATTTTTGTTTTTCCCGCAATAGCTTCTACTTCAATTTCTTTTCCGATTACATCCTTGTACCGAGCATCGGTGGGATGCACCGCAATGGCGGTATCTCCAAATTTTGTTTCAAGCCGCACCGTTGCCAAGGTAATGGGACCATACTTCACATAGTACAAGGGGTCTTCACGCTCTTCATACCGTACCTCTAAATCAGAAAGAGTAGTTTGGTGCTTCGGGCACCAGTTCACCGCTTTTTTCCCCCGATATACCAACCCATCTGCATACAATTGTTGAAAGGTATCATATACCACATCTATAATGCGCTTATCTAAAGTAAATGTTTCTTTACTCCAATCACACGACGCTCCTAACTGGCGCACCTGATGCTCCATGTGCGCTTTATTTTCTTGAGTAAAATCCCAAATGCGTTTGTATAACTCTTCGCGTCCATTTTCTTTTTGCAAAATCTCAAACCGGCTTGTGCCTTCTTTTTCTAATTTCTTTTCAAATACTACCTGTGTCTCAAAGCCAGCATGATCAGCTCCCGGTAGCCATAGTGTTTTTTTACCCCGCATGCGCCAGTATCGAATTAATACATCTTCAATTGCCACCATAACCGCATGCCCCACGTGCAACGAACCATTTGCATTGGGGGGAGGCATAATTATGGAAAAATTCTCAGTTCCCAATTTCCAATTTCCAATGGACTTCTGGGGCGAAAAGTACCCCGATTGTTCCCAACGGGTATAAATTTCTTTTTCTTGTGAGTGATCGTAGGGTTTAAGAAAGTCGGGGTTCATGCAACAGTTATAAAGTTATCAAATTATCAAGTTTTAAAGTGAAAACTAATATTTAAGATTTATATCGTATTGTCTAATTATAGTACATTAAAAAATCTAACTTTTCAAAAAAATCCGGTAGTTTACCCCGTTACTCAACTAGTTGAGTAACGGGGTAAAATTTGTCACAAAAAATAAGACCCTCAACGTGCGAGGGTCTTCAGGAATGGCATTGTACTACTTTACACAATACATACGCAGAGAATAAGGAGATATAACATGATGGACAAACTTAAGTAGTTTAATACCAATATATAACTAAACTTTATATGTTAAAGATCTACGCGTTCAAGATAGGAATACACACGTGGATCAAAATAAAAATCAAGAGATTTATTGTCTTTAGCCTTGCGAGGCAAGGTTTAAAACACGGTGTATCTGTTCAATGAACATTTGTATTATACACCCACTCAATTTTTCACACAAGCGAGGTGTGGATAAGTGAAAATATAAGACTCCCCTGCATCACAATGGCCGCCATGGCGGCCATTGTGATGCAAACTCAAAAGCGATATGATATCTAATTTTTTAGATACTGGCGGGAAGGCGGGGAGGTTTCACGTCGTCGCTTCGCTCCTCTTTAGAATTTAGGCGGGAAGATTGGCTACAAGTAAATTTTTCTTCCAAAAAATTTCTCGCAGCCCGTTCCTGGGCATCCTACTATTGCTTCGCAATAACGTAATGCCCGTTAAAAAGCAAAATTATTTGCTTTTTAACCCCTCGCGATGCTCACAGCTGTTCTCACATGCTCCAACGTTCAAATACGCGGGGAGATTTCACGTCGTCGCTTCGCTCCTCTTTAAAAACCCACGGTTTCTAACATTCACTTCGTTCATTGTTTTCCAACACGGGGAACCATCTGTTCCCCGACCCCCTCCGATTCAATCTCCTCTACACCACCCACTTCATCACCAAACAAAAACACCCGTATATCGGATGTTTTTGTTTGGTCGTGGAGGCGGGGAGATTGAACTCCCGTCCGTAGGTAGGACTAAAAACCGTCTACAAGCTTAGTCAAAAACTGACAATGATTGGTTCTAAGTTTAACCGTGATCTACGAACCACTCAACCGCGGCGAGTTTTGTGTATAACACCAGAAAGTCCCCTACAAAACATTGGGGTCTGATGTTCTCTATGGCCGTGAGGCAATGGAGAAAAACTCGCATTTGTTCTTACGCAAACGCAAGCGCTGGTTGTTTATTTACAGCTATTGTTTTGATCGGTTTACAAGACGATCGGCTTGGCCTGCAAGTTTTTAATATCTATATACGTCAAAGCGTGCGCCCCCGTATAATTAATGTTAATGTACTTCCCCACTAGCCACTATTCACTAACCACTTCTCTTAAGGGAACGATCTAGTTCTCGTTTTGTTTCTCTTTTTTTAATTGTTTCGCGCTTGTCGTGTTGTTTCTTGCCTCGCGCAAAAGCAATATCAATCTTTATAATACCACGTTTATCAAATATTTGCAATGGTATTATAGAAAACCCCTTTTCTTTGGTTTTTCCAATAAGTTCATTAATTTCCTTTTTTTGGAGTAATAATTTACGCGCATGCAAAGGATCATAATTGGTTTGTGTGTTTTTTTCTTGGTATGGCGCAATATGCGCATTTACCAGCCACACCTCATTACCATATATTTTTATATAAGACCCAACCAAAGATGCTTTTCCGGCGCGAACAGCCTTTACTTCTCCCCCACTCAATACTAACCCTGCCTGATAGGTATCAAGCAATTCATATTCGGCTCGCGCTTTTTTGTTCTCAATTCGATCCATGCAGATCAGTATAAAGGAAAAAGGAGAAAGGAGAAAGGGTTTGACTTTATCCGCTCAAAATGCTACTGTTTTACCGTAAGTAACATTCAAACATATAATTACAAAACGGGTAAATATTAACGAACAGATAAAAGCCCCGCAGTTACGTGTCATTGACGATCAAGGAAAAAATATCGGCGTTATTTCACGCGAGGAAGCGCTTGCGCTTGCGAGAGAAAAAGGAATTGACTTAATTGAAATAACCGCCACCGCTAATCCCCCGATCGCCAAGCTTATTAGCTACGACAAGTTCCGCTACCAACAAGAAAAAGAAGAAAAAAAGCTACACACGCATCATAAGCAGGGAGAGCTTAAACAAATTCGCATTACCGCGCGCGCGGCACAGAATGATTTGCTCATTAAAGCAAAACAACTCAATGAATTTCTTAGTAAGGGAAATAAAGTTGAAATCATGCTGGCATTACGCGGACGCGAAAAAGCAAACGAAGCATGGGCAATGGAGCGGTTACAAATATTTTTGGGGATGATAGATCCTGAATATAAAGTAACGGTCCCCCCAAAAAAAGGAGGGCGAGGTATCGCGATGCAAATCATCAAAAACAAATAAACTACACGAAACGATATGAAGAAATCAATTACGACCCGATTTACTATTACTAAAAATGGAAAAGGGTTACGGCGTAAAATGGCGCAATGTCACTTCCGAGCCAAAAAAACAACCACACAACAAGGAAGAAAGAGTGGTAATTTTTCTGCAGACGCTACCGTGGTAAAACGAATGAAATCAAAACCGGGAACATTATAGAGTTATCAAGTGGAAAGTTATCAAGTTATAAAGACAAAATTGTAGCTCAGTAACTAATCCACACTTTATAACTTTCAACTTTATAACTTTTAACTAACATATATGACCAGAGTAAAGAGAGGCACTATTGCCCATAAAAAACGAGAAAAGGTTCTTAAAAAAACCAAGGGGTTCCGTTGGGGTCGTAAATCGAAAGAACGAACCGCCAAAGAGGCGTTATTACATGCACAATCACGCATGTTTCGTGGACGCAAAGAAAAAAAGCGAAATTACCGCACGTTGTGGCAGGTACGTATTAGCGCCGCGGTAAAAGAACAAGGAACCAGTTACAGTAAATTTATAGCAGCTCTTAAAAAGAAAGATGTTATAATTGACAGAAAAATCCTCGCAGAGCTTGCTCAGAAGCATCCGGCTGTATTCCAAGCAGTATATGATGCAGTTATGAAATAGTTTTGAAAAACAAAAAATAAAAATCCCCGACTATTCGGGGATTTTTATATATTTACCCCGTTACTTGAATGCCCAACTCCCAGCACATAATTAATACGAGCAAAACAGGTTTCACCAAACTCGCTACCAGATTAAACACCTCATGGTCAAGTAACGGGGTTCATTAACTATCTTCTTTTATTTTATGCTCCCCTCAGAATGTTTATGTAGGGGGCGAGGAGGTGTAGAAGGTTGGTACGGCGGCTGAATATTTCTGCGCATAGGCGCTCGGTGCAAAGGGGCTCGCTTCCCTTCCAAAAAGTCATACGCTTGTTTAATCACCTTTCGATTTTCATTGTTCTTTACCCCCACAAAAATATGCAACGACTCACGATAGGTAAACCAGCCATACCCCTCAAAACTTGGTTCAAGGCGCGGATGTTTTTTGGTGGTCTGCGCTAAATAATAAATAATAGTTTTATGTACCCGTTGATTGTTTTTGATAAACGTCCAATTTTCATATGCCTTAAAATAGTCCACAAACTGAAGATCGGACCGAGTAAACCCAGTTTCTTCACGAGTTTCTCGCAATGCCGCCGCAAAACTTCGTTCCTCTGCCTCTATTTTCCCCCGCGGAATCTCCCATTGATTTCTGCCGTGGTATAAGATTAAGAAGCGTATATCGCCGTTTACTCGACGAAATATAATAATTCCCGATGATATTTCGCGCCGGGCGGCCTGGGGCGTCGTTAAACCCCCCTCCTTTTCTTTAGCTGGCTTATTATTTGCTGCCATCATATAAATATATACGAGTGTAGCACATCAAACGTTCCCCGTAAAACTAAGAGAATATAAAAGATCCATTCGTGTCAATATCAACCCGTACCAAGGCACCACGATGAATTTCTGTGGAAAGAATCTTTTGGGCTAACACCGCCTTGATGTGCGTATCTAATACTTTACGCAACGGACGGGCACCAAACGCCGGGTCATACCCCAATTGTGCAATTTTATGAATTGCTTGGTCGCTAACCTCTAAACTAATTCCATTTGTTTCTTGTAATAACGTGGTTAACGACGCTACCTGTAAACGAGCGATTTGTTCAATATGCTCCAGTGCAAGAGGACGAAAAACTACAATATCAGAAAAACGGTTCAAGAACTCGGGGCGGAATATTTCAGAAAGTTTTTTCTTAAGATCTTCACCGAACTGCGCGACTGTTTTTCCTTGTGCCACCTGCTCTTGAATAAATACCGAATGCGCATTTGAGGTTGCAATAATAATAGTATTCGTAAAATCAACTTTCTTTCCTAATGAATCGGTAATATGGCCATCGTCTAAAACTTGTAGAAATAAATTTAAAATATCAGGATGAGCTTTCTCAATTTCATCTAACAGCAACAAGCTATAGGGGTGTGAAAGTACCGCTTCGGTCAATGCTCCAGAAATAGATCCGTCCGGAGAACCAATAAACCGCGAAATTGCATCTTTTTGTTGATACTCAGACATATCAAAACGAATAAATAACGAATCGGAACCAAAATTTATTTTAGCCAATAATTTTGAAAGTTCTGTTTTACCAACTCCCGTGGGACCCACAAACAGAAACGAAGCAATAGGACCCCCCTTACGAGCAAGTCCGCTTCGATATGAGCGTAAAGCAGTTGCTACCGCCCGAACCGCTTCTTCTTGATCAATAAATTGCTTATGAATGTCGTCCTCTAGATGTAATAAGTGTTGCGCTTCGGTACCCGATGCCCCATGAATAGGCACTTGGGTTTGTCGCTCTACCGCGGCAATAACATCAGTCCCCCGCACTATCCGTTCTCCACGTTGTAATACCGCAGAAGTTACTTCTGCCAACAATTCCTGAGCGCCTGAGGGAAGTGGTTTTGTGTGCATATATTTTGCCGCCAACACTGCTGCCTGTTGCACCGCAGAAAAATAAATAGTAACTTTATGTTTTTTCTCAAGCACTAACGCATCATATCCCAACAAACGAACCGTATCAGATACTGAGAGTTCCTCAACGATTAGTGGTTGGAATAAATCACGCAACGCCGAATGTTGTTCAATATATTTCTTTTGTTCGCGGGGATAGGTTGAGCCAATAACGGGAAACAAATTATTTTGCAAAATAGGCAACAGCATATCAGCCAACGATACTCCGTTAGCTCCCCCTTCAGCAGTTGAGGTTGTCTGGGCAAGTACGTGAATGTCGGGAATATACAATACAATATTTCCCGCACGAATAATCTCTTCTGCAATCCGGGTTAATCTCCCCGAAGCATCGTTACCCGAAATACCCGCTAACAATTCGCTTAAAGATAAAGAAACTAAACGACGATCAAATAACGGTCCGGGGACTAGGTCGGCGATAATTTCAAATGCCAAGTGTGCCACCAACGTTTCTTTACCTGTTCCCGCTTCTCCTACTAATAACACGTTACGATTTGCCGAACCAGAAAGAATATCAATCATACGCGCATACACATCTTCATGACCAATCAGAAATCCGCCATATCCCAAGCGAGCCGCCTCGGTAATGTCTTGGGAGAATAGATCAAGGGTGGGCGTGGGACGCGAAGTAAGCGTACGGTTAATACGATGCGATTTCGTACGAGCCTGAACTAAAGCAAAACCACCCGTAACCGACGGCACAATGCGAGTATGGCGAGCAAAATCACCAAACGCAAGCGCGGCAATAATATCTGACCCAGAAATACCAAATAAATCTAATACTTTCGTTAAACGCGGATATGAGCTGTCCATAAGCGCGGCAAACAACACTCCTTCATCAATAGAGGGTCTTCCTAAATTATGAGCAACTCGTGCAGCTTGAATAAATAACACCCCCACTCGTTCAATTAATTGCGCACGATACGCGACTTGATCTAAGGGAGCAGCATCAGCAGAAGATGGCCCCGTTTTTGTTTTTTCATATTCAGTAGACAATTCACGCTCAAATTCATCAAACGAAACATCTAGTCGCTCAATAGCCACCCGAATACCAGAATGAGATGTTATAGCTTGATGAGCTAAAAAACACCACGGATCTCCACCGCGAGTTTCTGTTTTCTCAAGCGCCGCCAACGCTAATCGCAATGAGCCACGATTTGCGCACAGGGAAACATTATTTTGTGGCACCCGCCCCGTATATAATTCAGAAATAGTATAATGAGATCTACGCGCATGAACTAAATAATCAATTAAGAAAAATACCAACAAAAAACCAAACCACTGAATGCGGGGCACATCAGAAATAAAACAAGCGATCACCGCTCCATATAATATAATAAGCACAATGGTGGAAATCATACGCACCGCTGAACGAGCAAGCGGCGAAAGCACAAAAAGTCTTCGCTTGAAAGTAAATGATGCAGGATCAATTGCGCTAAATACTTTTTTCATAATTAGTAACCTCTGATAATTTTAACAACCAGCACAACGGGAAGCATTGCCCACAATACATAACAACCCACCGCAAGCACCGCAATGCCGGCATATACGAGTGCTCCCAGTAACGTTTTAAAGAATCTATATATAAACCCAAGAATATATCCAACAATGTTATATTCCTGATATAAAGGACGAAACAAAAAATGCAGGTTCACCCGTATAGCAAACCGACGCTCTCCCGCGCGTATGAAACGCAACCAAACTCCGTACACAGCAAAAAAAGCATCATAATACCAATGCTTAAAAAACATAGAGATACGGAATGCAAACGTTTTAGCAAGATATACGCTCACCTGCTGGAACATATCCATATACATAGTATAAAGCACCAGGTGACAAATGCCAAATATCAAACCCAGTAGTGAATTTCTGATATGAAATTATTTTGCGAAGCAAACAGAAATTCTACTATCTGGGCAATTTCCAATTAACAATTTCTACCAAGAAAAACACTAAAGACAAACTCACCTATATTTTTAACTTTCAATTTTAACTTCAACCCGTTTAGAAAGTGTTGGTCAACTGGTATACGGGCACAATAACCGCAAGCGCTATGGTTCCAATAACCAGTCCAATCATTAAAAGCATAACCGGCTCAATAAATGAAACTAAAGACTTAACCGATCCCTCAACTTCACCCGCATAGAAATTTGCAAGAGTAAGAAGAATTTCTTCTAAATGTCCCGATTTTTCAGAAATAGCAATAAGGTTTCCCATAACCACGGGAATAGCAGGCTCGCGCTTAAATGCCTCCCCAACAGTAAGTCCTTTGGCAATACCCTCTTCTCCAATGCGCCGCAATGCCGCCTTTAATTCAGGCACACTAACCGAATCGGAAGTAACCTCAAGCGATTCAATAATAGGAAGCCCCGAAGAAAGAAGCGAAGAAAACGTAGCAGCAAATCGTTGCAAGGAAACTTCTCGAATAACCTTCTTAATAACCGGCAAACGTAACGCAATATCATATAACGTTTTTTTACCCAGGGTGGTTTTGGTAAAGAAAAATAGACCACCGCCAGTAATAAGAACGAGTAACGTAAGTAAAATAGCTAAATGGTCTCCAATAAATAGACCGACCGCAAAAATAACCCGCGAAAATGCCGGAGGATTTAAACCACCCGACATAAATACATTTGCAATTTTAGGCAATGAAAAACTGACTAACAAAATTAGAATAAGAACAGATGCCACAAACAAAATAACCGGGTAGGTAAGCGCCGATTTTATTTTTGAAGTTAATTCGCGCTCCTTTTCTAATGAAACACTTAGCTCGCTAAATACGCGTTCCAAGTTTCCTGACACTTCTCCAGCTTTAATTAAATTCACAAATACGGGTGAAAACGATTTAGGATATTTGGTAAAGGTTGTGTAAAACGGCATTCCTCGTTCCAAATTGGTACGAATTTCTATAAGGAGATTTTTAACAATGGGTTTATCAAAGTCATCTATCAAAATGTTAATAGCGCGGAATAAATCGGTACCCACACGCAACATAAGAGACAAATATTTAGTAATAAATACCTTATCTTCCAACGTAATTTTTTGCCCAAATATTTTTTTAAAATCAAACGAAACACTTTTAACGGGTTTTAGGGTAAGGGGTTTTAAATTACTAGCCGCAATAGACGCCAGTGCTTCAGGCATACCAACCGCCTCAAGATCGGCTTCAATAATTTTTCCTTTTGGATCAATCGCTTTGTAATGAAACTTCATATAAATATACTACGGATATTATATTATTATTCTCGCACTACCCGTAACACTTCTTCAAGAGTAGTGAGTCCGAGCGCGACTTTTTGAAGCCCATCTTCAAACATGGTCTGGGTATTTCTCCTCTTATTTAATTCAATTAATTTAGCAAGAGAAAAATCGGGTGAAGCAATAATTTTACGCGCTTCGTCAGTAACCTCAAATATTTCAAAAATACCCATACGTCCTCGGTATCCAATACCATTACATGCTTTGCATCCCTTCCCACGATACAACGTTTTAGGAATAAGAGACTCGGGAAGCTTCAGTTCGGCAAGCTGCTGAGCAAGAGCAGCATGTTCTTCGGGGGTAATAGAATAAGACTCAATACAGTCAATACAAATTTTACGCACCAAGCGTTGCGCGATTGCCATATTTAATACCGCCGCAATCAAAAATGGTTGTACGTGCATGTCTAATAATCGAGCCACCGTGGAAGGGGCGTCGTTGGTGTGAATGCTTGAAAGCACAATGTGTCCGGTAAGTGCCGCTTGCACCGAGATTTCGGCGGTTTCCTCGTCACGAATTTCTCCCACCATAATAATATTAGGATCCTGACGCAAAATAGAACGCAGTCCCGAGGCAAACGTAATTCCTGCTAAGGGATTAATTTGTGTTTGGTTAATATATTTAATGTTGTATTCGATCGGGTCTTCAATAGTAACAATATTTACCTCAGGACGGTTTAAAATATTCAAAATAGAATACAGGGTAGTAGTTTTTCCTGAACCCGTAGGACCGGTCACTAGCACAATTCCGTACGTCTTTTTTATGTTATCTTGTACTACTTGTTCCATAGCCTCTGACAATCCCAGCTCATTCAAAGAGAGCGGGCGTTGAGAAGAGGCCAGTAAACGCATAACCACCTTTTCTCCATATAGAGTAGGAATAACTGACACACGAACATCTACCACCCCCTGTCCGAACGAGAATCGGAATCGTCCATCTTGTGGTTTTTGGTGTTCATCAACTTTCAACGCGGAGAGTAACTTAATACGCGCCACAATGGCGGCATGTACCTGTTTGGGCATAGTAATAACTTCATGCAAAATACCATCAATACGGAACCGCACCATAACGTCATCTTGCATGGCTTCAATGTGAATATCTGATGCGTTTAAATAGGTCGCGTGGGAAATAAGGTTATCAACAATTTCAACAATAGGAATTTGTTTTGCCGCATCTTCTTCTTTGTCAAATTTCTGCTGAAGAGAAAGACTGATACGTTTTTCAATAATCTGTTTAAAGTCTTCGGTAAGTTCATGACTATACAATGAAAACCCCAGCGATAAATCTTGCGGAGACGCTAAAAATGGAACAATACGTGTAGAAAGTTTCTTTTCTAAAAACTCAATGGTGGGAAGATCAGTAGGATCTTCCATAGCAACACTCACCGTGCCCTCATCATCTTTTGCAAATGCAATTACTTTTCGTTCTTGGGCAAATTTTTCATCAATACTCAATAATACCTGCTGATCAATACCGCGTATATTCAAAAGGGCACGCTCTACTCCATAATAAGAAGCGAGAAAATTATACAAAAAATCATAGGTAATATAACGTTTGGCTACCAAAACATCTCCCACGTCTTGGTTCATACGTAATGCCTCTTGTACTGCCGCGTTAAAGGTATCAGCATCAATCAAGCCCTGATCTACAAGTGCTTCTTTTATTTTGTCGGTAGGAACATGAATCATCTCGGTAACTTTACTTTATTTTATAACAACTCGGTAATGATAGGTGTTGCAAAATTTCATGAATGGATACCACCCGTACTATTTATTAATTTCCAATTAACAATTTCCAATTTTCAGTAAATTACTAATTTTGAAATTATCAAACTGAAAATTCATTGATTATTGGTCATTGAAAATTGAGAGTTGTCCTCGTGTCATCCGTTTATATACTATATTTTCAACATCACCCACCAAGAAAGATGACTTACATATAGTTGTTGTATTAGTATAACACACAGCGCAAGAGGAATCCAAAGATAACGCATAGAAACACGCGCTAATTCCCGCTGCCAAATAGTTTGCCCCGCCGACCATAGTATATATAGTGCGAAAAATGAGACTATGTACAATAGCACTCCTGGATATCCAACAAAAAATAAAGCGAGCGGCGCAAATAAAAATTCATCAGGGTAGAAAAATTTATTCTCATATCGCGCGTTCAAAAATTTCATACTTATCCACCACACAAAGCCACATAAAGCCGAGGCAACATAGGGAGCCCATAAACGAGTGGCAATATACATAATAAAGTATGAAAACGAAGTATAGGGAGGAAGCAAACCCGGAGCATGCACACTCCATTCATAGTATTGACGTACAGAAAAATAAATAAGGACTAGCTCCATAGTCCCAACGAAGATCAATATAAAAGTAGTTGGATTTTTTATAATGCGAGAAAAAAAAGTTTTGAAAAACACTTGTAATATCAAAACAATTGCGCTTAATATTCCCGCTATCCATATAAGATTCATAGTAATAAAAGTATATCACAAATCTTGAGGCGTATAAAAAATAAACACTGTTACCAATGTTTATTTTTTTAAAGTAAAAATGGTTTAGAGGGCTAATCCTGGGGCACTTCCTGTTTCATATACACTCGTTGAGTTTCCTCCGTCAGTAGTTTCTTTTCCAATATATTTCGCACTTTCCAATGTTGCATCCAATTCAAATGTGAGAGCAGAGGTATCAAACAATGCGGAATAATAAAGCGAGCCCGCCGAGGTATTCGTAGGATCAATGGGAAGATTTTGCAAGGGAGACCCACTGGTTATAGTAGAAAGGGCAAGAGGAATCCATCCGGTCCCATCAACTCCCCGCGCAGTTGAGGATGCAATAGTTGTTCGGGTTGCAGAGGTTGTACGAGTGGCACAGTCAGTTGCCCCAGTAGCCGATGCATAACAAGTTGTATTACCCAAACCAGAGAACGTTTTACTGTCAGCAAGATATAATGCAATCGCATTTTTAAGTGCATCCAAATCAGACAATCGCTGGCTGTCTCGTGCCTGTTTTAATAATTCGGCCGGATTAAGAATAACCACCACCGCGGCAGTTAAAATAGCTAATATACCGATCACGATCAAAAGCTCAATAAGTGTAAAACCTTTCTTTGAAGATGTGTTCATAAAAAAATAAATATTTACGATTAACTTTATTATAGCATACTTTATAAAAAACAATGTGGATAACCACTACACCCCAACTTTTGCGGCAGTGAGAAATGAAACAATATTTGAGACTAAATCTTCAATGGAAGTTTTTGCCTTAATAAAGTATTCAACCGCCCCTAACTCTTGCCCCCTCTGAACGTCTTCTGGTTGCCCAAGATTTGAAATAATAATAACCGGAGCATTCTGCATTTGGGGGTCCTGACGAATAGTTTGTAACACCTCAAACCCGGATTTTTTAGGTAAGATCAAATCCAAAAGCACCAACTGAATATTGGTGTTCGTTTTTAATAAATTAATTCCTTCTTCTCCATCTTTAGCATGTAAAACCACAAGCCCTTCTCGTGCCAAACGGTTTTTAAGAAGCGAAGACAAAAACGGATCGTCTTCTATGAGTAGCACCTTTTTCTCATTCATATTTTTTACTATAGCACACGTATTATAGGATAGCAAATCAAACAGAACGCAATTTTATAATAAAAAACACCCCGGAATAACAACGTGGTTGTATACGGGGTAAACTTCATATGTTTATCATATTACCCAACACGAAAGCTTCGCTTCTCTGTATACTAAAAATTGTAACCAATGAATCCCTAGCAAACCCTACTTTCCCCTTGTGGAGTATCATCGGGGCACATCGCTTTCATCCCAGTAGTAGAACAAAAGTTCACTACGGGACTTCGCCTCTCTGTATACTAAAAATTGTAATCAATGAATTTCTAGCAAACCCTACTTTCCCCTTGTGGAGTATCATCGGGGCACATTGCTTTCACTTCTCTGTTCGGAATGGGAAGAGGTGGGGCACAATGTGCTAAATCACTAGAAAATCATTACTCGCAATTTTTAGTATCACAAAATATAAAAACAAAAAAATTCGCAAATAAAATCCTTAAAACAACAATAAAAATATATCGAACCTCACAAACCATTACATACATGGGGTGAGTAAAACTTTCTTGAAAAGCAACGCATATCTTGCTGTGTACGTTGTACAAATAAAAAATGAACGCTTGTATGGACTATTAGTAATCCTCGGCTCAACACGTTACCGTGCGTACACCTAGATCCTATCAACCTGGTAGTCTTCCAGGGTCCTAAGATGCCTAATCTTGGGATGGGCTTCGTGCTTAGATGCTTTCAGCGCTTATCCCGTCCGAACATAGCTACCCAGCAATTCACCTGGTGGCAAAGCTGGTAGACCAGAGGTTCGTTCAACCCGGTCCTCTCGTACTAGGGTCAACCTCCCTCAAGCATCAACGCCTGCAACAGATAGAGACCAACCTGTCTCACGCATGATCTCACATATTACTATGTGCATTGGACTATATCTTCATCCCTGATTCAGAAATTGTTCTGAATATAGTGAAGGATGGTTCACGTGTAGTCTCTAGGGGCCTCTCATCGCTGTAAAAGCGATAATTTCCAATTCTTAATTTCCAATTTCCAATTAATATTTAATGTATTAATTAAAAAAATTAAAAATTACAAAATTAAAAATTCTATGTATCACATAGTAAGAATTCCCTCGGAATTGCCCAAAAGGGTTTTCCCGAAATAAGTGAACTTGATACATATACATTACTGCATATGACCGCCGTGTGTGATTGGAATTATATAATCTAAATAAAACGAAAAGATTGAAAAATACTGAAAGAATAACGTGCCTCAAGGGATTTAGACTGTTTAAGTGCCGAATGAATCGTTCACCTAAACGGTCTAAACCCAGCTCGCGTACCACTTTAATTGGCGAACAGCCAAACGCTTGGGAGCTTCTCCACCCCCGCGCTGTGGTGAGCCGACATCGAGGTGCCGAGCTACGTCGTCGCTATGGACGCTCAGACGTAACCAGCCTGTTATCCCCAGGGTAGCTTTTATCCGTTGTCTCCGGCCTTTCTATGAAGAGTCTAATCCTTTAAAAAAGAATTAAACATTACCGTCGGGTCACTAAGTTCTGCTTTCGCATCGGCGCGACATGTACGTCTTGCCGTTAAGCCGACATTTGCCTTTACACATTCAGCCCGATTTCCATCCGGACTAAGTCGACCTTATAAACTCCTCCGTTACTTTTTAGGAGGATAACGCCCCATTAAAACTGCCCACCAGACACTGTTCCTTATGGTTTTTGCCCATAGGGTTAGACAATAAAATCCATTAGATGGGTATTTCACTGACGACTCCACCTCAACCGAAATCAAGGCTTCAAAGTCTGCCCACTATACTACGCAAATAAATCCTATTGCCAATATCAAGCTACAGTAAAGCTCCTGGGGTCTTTTCGTCCCGCTGCAGGTACCCCGCGTCTTCACGGGAATCGCATTTTCACCAAGCTCATCCTCGAGACAGTTCTCCAGTCGTTACGCCATTCGTGCGCTCCGGAACTTACCCGGAAAGGAAATGCGCTACCTTAGAACCGTTATAGTTACGGCTGACATTGACGAGGGCTTCGGGCAGTAAGCTGTTCCTTGCGAAACAACCTCCACCGTTAACCTTCTCGCATCGGTCAGGCGTCACCCCCTATACATCCTCTTACGAGTTCGCAGGGAGCTGTGTTTTTAGTAAACAGTCGCCAGAGATACTTTCGCTGCGTCCAGCACCATTTTTGAGAAATAGAAAATTCTATCACCCAAAAATGGTGCTGGAAGATCTTATCCCTAAGTTACGATCGCTTTTTTGCCGAGTTCCTTGAGGATGACTCACTTGTTCCCCTGAGGCTTCTCGCCTCACCCACCAGTGTCGGATTACGGTACGGAGCCCGTAGTATTAACCTTAGAAGCTTTTTTCAGAGAAGTGCTTTGCAAACTTTACCTGCTTTCGCAGACATCACTGCTTTCCTTAGATGCGCTATTAAAAGCACCTTGACGGATTTGCCAGTCAAAGATCTTTAGTAACAGATGCCAAACCATTAAGACACTCTGCATACTACTTCTCGTCCCTCCATCGAATACTACGGGCGGGCAGGAATATTAACCTGCTATCCATCAGCTGCGGCTTTCGCCATTGCCTTAGGACCGCCTCACCCTCCGCTGACTTCCATTGCGGAGGAAACCTTGGATTTTCGGGGAGTAGAATTCTCATCTACTTTGCGGTTACTCATACCAACATTCTCTCTTCCAAACACTCCACTCCGCCTCACGGCTGGAGCTTCAACGCAGTTTGGAATGCTCTCCTACCACTCCCGACTTGCGTCGGGAATCCGTAATTTCGGTACTATGCTTAAGCCCCGATAAATTTTCGGCGCAATCTGCCATCTAGTAGTGGGTTGTTACACACTCTTTAAAGGATGGCTACCTCTAAGCCAACCTCCTACCTGTCTCTGGCATATCACAACCTTTCACACTGAGCATAGATTTGGGGACCTTAATTGACGGTCTGGGCTCTTCCCCTCGCGACCACGGAGCTTAGCCCCCGCAGTCTGACTGCCTCGGCGGATTGCAGAGTATTCGGAGTTTGACAGAGAAGGCGAGGTTTCCCCCTTTACTTCTCTACCAGTTGCTCTACCCCTCTGCAATTTTTCCGAAGCGCTAGTCCTAAAACTATTTCGGAGAGAACCAGCTATTACCAGATTCGATTAGCTTTTCACTCCTTACCACAAGTCATCCGAAGGTTTTGCACAACCAACCGGTTCGGACCTCCTTCTCGATTTCTCGAGAGTTCATCCTGCTCATGGTAAGCTCATCTGGCTTCGGGTCTTATGCATACTGCTTTTTGTTCGCCCTTTTAAGACTCGCTTTCGCTCTGCCTCCGCGCCGTAACGCTTAGACAGCAATATACATAAACTCGTTGGCTCATTCTTCAATAGGCACACGGTCGCTCCCAATGTTCCACATTGGGAGCTCCAATTTCCAATTTCCAATTTCCAATTTCCAATGAAAATTAATTCATTGAAAATTTAATGAAAATTGAGAATTGATAATTGAAAATTCCAGTGTGAAACACTGTAAGGGCTTCCGTTCCTTGTAGACATATGGTTTCAGGTTCTATTTCATCGGCCTTGCCGGCCTGCTTTTCACCTTTCCCTCACGGTACTAGTTCACTATCGATCACGAAATGTATTTAGCCTTTCCCGATAGTTCGGGATGATTCCCTCGAATCATTCATTTTTCGAGGTACTCAAGAATACATACTAAAGAGTTATTATGCTTTCGCATACGAGACGATCGCTCTCTATGGTTCCCGGTTCCACGGGATTCTGCTAGCATAATAATTTGTAACTCCTCCACTCTTCATTCATCACACAGTACTCGTAAAAGCACTATGTGAAAAACAAAGAAGCGTATACATCTTACAACCCCCATCCGCACCTCACGAAAGTTCGGTGCTTAAAAAATTTTCAATGGTCAATGACCAATGATCAATAAATTTTAAAATTATATAATTAAAAAATTGAATGAAAATTGGAAATTGAAAATTGATCATTTCCAAGCATCTTACCTTGGTGAGATGCGTCTAGGTTTGGGCTTCTCTCCGTTCGCTCGCCGCTAATAAGAGAATAACGTCGTTTTCTTTTCCTCCGCTTACTGGGATGTTTCACTTCAGCGGGTTCGCTCTTCATTGTCTTATGCAATGAAGCGATTCCGGTTTACGGAACCAGGTTTCCCCATTCGGACACCTTCGGATCACAGGTCACTACACACCTCCCCGAAGCTTTTCGCAGTTACGTTACGTCCTTCATCGCCATTTCGTGTCAAGGCATCCACCATACGCCCTTATGTAGCGCTCATTTTTTACTTGTACGCTACAACGCAATAAACATTACACCACCGCTGGCGTAATGATTTATTTTAGCTTGATGGCTCCACGCCATTGTTTCCAATGTATGGAGCACTATGCGTCGCTTTTCAAAAAAGTTTTTGAAAAACGATATACCTTATATTGTTGATGTCATCAGGCTATATATATGTTCTTGCGCCACGATATTTCACGAAGCACACAACATATCTATCACCTGATTGCTTACTATAATAGTATTTTTCATTCGCCACGCGTCTGAAAAATATATGTTTGTAATGTCCCGTCAGCACAGCCAGGAAAGACCAAGCGCTAAAAAATCCGCGCAAGGCGGACACACGACATGACAAAAGCCACGAGTGTTAATCCGCAGGTCTTTGTTCATTACTAATCATGTAAAGGAGTATATAGAACTACAATAATAAAGTCAACCCCTATATGAATAACGTGGGGACAACCAAAAACCAAAGGTTTTTGAATTTTCAATTACCAATTTTAAATCTAAATATAACGGACAAAATTCAGTGAACCTATAATTGGATTGTAAAACCAATAATCATGAGGACTACACTTAGCTAGACTATTTTAGTTGCCCCTACCTTTCTTTCTGTTGTATATCGGTGTTGCCCATCCTTCGACACCCCCATATCAATAAGTTTATCCTTCTCATTATCAAAAAGAATTACATAACTCAAAAAAGAATACACTAAACCAATGGATCCTAAAAAATTTATTATAGAACCGATAACTCCAAAATAATTCATACTATTTTTTATACTCTTTTAATTCTACTATTATCTTTATAAAAACATACGCAAGCACCCCAGCTACACACACACCAATTACTATTACCTCAAATATGTTTGTTCCCGAGGTAAGTGTCTGTGTTTGTGTTCTATTCTGTATTCCTTGTTCCATACTCCTTACTCCATGTTCCGTGTTCGCAAGAGTATTTAATGGAGTACTTGCTTTTGACTTTATCCTGGTCACCGGTGCCAGTATCACATTCTGTATTTCCCCTTTCGTTGGCACAACAGTAGTTTGTAATTCCCCTGTTGCGCTTGCACGCGCAAGCGCTTGATTATCTTTTACCGCTTTATTATATGAAACCGTATCAACTAAAACTCCGCTCACATCAAAAAGCGAAATAGTCTCCGTATTATTATTTAAAGAAATTTTTGTTTGGGCGTTATAAAACACCACACACGATTGTGGTGACAAGGTAACGTCATATATAACAAACGATTTTAAACCCGCATCTTGCAACTTCCACCCCGCAAGAGACTGTGAAGACACGCCATTATTACATAATTCTATCCATTCATTTCCTGTGTCGCTACCTGCCGGATTAGGAAATAGTTCAGAGATATACACCATGTGC
>JAKBUF010000011.1 GCA_021844025.1 bacterium
ATATGATTGCTGACTATATAAACAAAAAACCCCGCAAGATATTGGGGTATGAGAGTCCGTATGAAGTCGCCGTACGGAGTAATTTATTCAAACAACAGGGTGTCCGTAGATAGGGATGAATTTGCCTTAGGGCTATAATGTAGTTATATATTTCTAACCCTACTTTGTCAATATATAGTTATAAATCTTATAATTTGCCCCGAGTAGTAAATTCTCTTAATTTTCCTGCAAGGAAATGTAAATGTAGATGCGGAATGTGTTGATGTTTCCCGCAATTGAACACCAGCTTGTAATCTTTGATCTTTTTCTTTCTGGCAAACTTTTTTGCTAGTAATAATAATCCTCCTAAAATTTCTTTATCTGCTTCCCGGGCTGAGCTTATAGAGGCAATATGTTTTTTGGGAATAATCAACCAGTGAATGGGGGCTTTGGGGTATTTATTATCTATAATCATGTATGAACTATCTTCATACAAAATTTTTGCTGGCTCCTTTTTGTCTATAATTTTTTGAAATAATGATTTCATAAAGAACATTACTGAACCACTACCGTGCCCTTCATGCTTGGGTGAATACCACAGTGGTATGTGTATGTGCCGGGCGTATTAAACGTGTAGCTATAACTTTGCCCATTACTTAATGTGGTACTTTTTGGTCCGCCATTATCTCCAATGACACTGTGAGCCATAGGATCATTATTAGTCCAGGTTACTGTTGATCCTGCGCTGATGGTGATGGTGTTAGGGCTAAAGGCTAGATTATTTATGGTTATAGTTTTCTGCTCTGCCTGATTTTTTATATTATTTGTTGTTGCCGGACTAGTTTTTTGTTCTATTTTTCTCTCTGTGCTGCTTGCCAGCACCGGACTGGTCGGCTGAGTTGTGGACTCTTGGGGTGTTTGTACGGGAGCGGGGGATGCGGTCTTATTTTTATTTGTGTACCATGTTCCAATTATAATTAAAACAATAACTATTACTCCGATAAGTATTGATTTTTTCATAGATAAATTATTTTTTAATGATTGAATATTTTGCAGCGTAGTAACCGACCACAAACGCAAGTGTGTGCACGGTGCCAAACGCTAAACCGGTTCCTAAAAGTCCCATTCCTAAGAATGAGAGACCTTCCAGAGGAATACCAAAAGGATAAAAATCAAACAGAACAGGTAGCACATTATAATATGCTCCCCAAATTAATGAGACCAATATTCCTGCTCCCAAAACTTTTATAAAATTACGTTTTTCAGAGTTTGTAACAGACAAAAAGACAATCGAGAATATAAAGAACCAGGTTAGTTTAGTTAAAAAATATGCTCCTGTCTCCATGGGGTTTGAAAGTAACAGGTGTGAAAAGTAATCTACCCCCAGTACCCCTACAATAGAAATTACCAATGAGCCAAGAACGGTGTTTATAAATTTGTTCATATCATTAAAATAGTACCACAACGGTACTATTTTTGCATGTGTTAACTTTTGTTAACATATTAAAGAGGTTTTTATATTTTGAATAAGGGAGTATACTGTAAAAGTAAGTAATTATATTATTATGAGATACGTTGAAGTTATTATTTTTGCTTTATTATTAATTGATAGTATTTCATGCAATGCTATTGCGTGGACGGGAGAGGAGAGATGGTATCACAAACACTTTCGAGTTTTTTCTCGTTACTTCCCGGCAACCAAAGGGTGGTGCACCTACTATCTTATTTTGGTTCTGTGGATTGGGGTTTTGTTGCTAGTGAATGGAGTGTTTTAGAAAATCTATAAAAGCCGCGTGTCTCACGCGGTGGCCTCTATTCAGCGCTACTATTTAAATACAATAACAAAACTACGAAGGAATTTCATTAAGTGAATATACCTATTTTTCCATAAAAAACTTAATCGAAAGAGTGTCGCTGGGTTTACCTCCTCTGTTCTTACCATGCCCAACCAATCCTGTGCCCACTTGAGACTTAAGGCGGGTTGATCTTTTGGATTTGTAAAAATTAATCTACTTAAATCTCTACCCGCTGATTCTATGATGGTGTCCGCGTCTTCTTCACGCGTGTTCCATCGTTTCAGCATCTCCTGATTGGTCAGTTGTCTAAACTTTTTAATAGTATAAATAATTGCTGGCTGTGTCTCTGCTTCTGTTGTTAGTGCGACAGCAATTAACGAGACAAGGTAAACAAACATTTGCTCTGAAAGTGTGTTTATATTTATACCCGATTTTTTGTCTAATATTTTATTTAAAACTACCTCCTCATCCTCAAGCACCAACTTATTAAAAAGGATAGTAGCAAGGTGTTCTGCAGGTATTCGTTTTTTGAATAGCCACATGATTTTAATCTATTTCTAATTCTTGCTTCGTGTAGAATTGGTTTTTGATTTTTTAATATTAAAGTAAAAATATGCTGCCGGGGAAGGAATCGGACCTTCATACCGGGATTCAAAGTCCCGTGTCCTGCCGTTAGACGACCCGGCAATTTTTCTATACTGTTGGATTGTAGCAAAATATTCACTTTTTTCAAATAGGTTTTTTATCGTCCGTTCTCCTCTGCGGATTCACCATCTAAAATAATATTCCAACATTCTTGAGAATGTTGGAATATTATTTTATTATAAGAGAGTAATATTTTTAAGGTTTGTAGTATGAAAACATCAAAACAACTTGAGCGGTATTTTAAAGGAGCGGCAAATCACCGACGATTGGATATTTTATTAGTGATTAATAAACATAATGATATCATTTTGGAGGACATTGCAAAAATCCTCGAGTGCAATATTAAGACCGTTTCCGAGCATACTCGAAGGTTGACTCATGCCGGACTATTAAATAAAAAATATAGAGGTAGAGAAGTTTCTCATTCACTCTCACCATACGGAAAACGATTTATTTCCTTTATAAAAACATTCTAACATTCTTGAGAATGTTAGAATGTTTTTAGTGATGTGTTTTATTTTTCAGTTGCTTCGATAACCGCTAATTCAAACGCAATGATAGGCAGGGGATTATAACGCATATTGGTCTGCGCTTCTATAAGTAGTTTGATGAGTTTTAGCGCGTATTCGGTGTCTATTTCTTGCGCATGTTTTTTTAGTGACGTAAGTTCGGTTTGCGCTAGTTCGCGTTCAAATAATTTTTCTAGTTGGGGGTTTACGTGTAATGCTAATGCGCGGCGAATGTATTCGGTTATATCGCGGTTGAGTTGCGGAAGATTGTGCCCTTCATTGTGAATTCCGTGTAAGAGAGCAAGTGCTTCTTTTCCGTTTTTGCTAATTAACGCGTTTGAAAGATCAATCACTTTTAAAATATCGGTTTTACCCAATAACTCTTCTATATTTTTTGCGGTTAGGTGTTTGCCTTGCATGGCAATAACTTGATCCAACAACGAAAGCGCGTCGCGTAAACTACCATCGGCAAGGTAGGCAATCATTTCAAGTGCCGCGGGTTCACTGGTAACCGATTCTTTGGTGGCTATCTGTTTTAATGTTGAAACAATTTCGGCAAGGGTGAGTTTTCTAAAATGAAATCGTTGTGTACGTGACACAATGGTGGCGGGAACTTTGTCGTATTCGGTGGTGGCAAGAATTAATACTGCGTGGGCGGGGGGTTCTTCTAATGTTTTTAATAGAGCGTTGAATGCTTGGGTGGTGAGCATGTGTACTTCGTCAACAATAAACACCTTGCGCGCAAACTGTGCCGGCATAGTTTTAATGTTATCTTTGAGGTTGCGGATCTCATCAATACCTCGGTTTGACGCGGCATCAATTTCTATAACATCAAGGGCGTTTCCGGCTTCTATGGTCATGCATGCGTTGCACACGCCACAAGGTTCTCCCTGTTTTTTAAATTCCGGATCGGTAGCGCGCTCCTCGCAGTTTATAGTTTTTGCCAGTATGCGTGCCACGCTGGTTTTTCCGGTTCCCCGCGGGCCATAAAACAAATATGCGTGAGCAAACGCATCTTTTTGTGCAGCGTTTCGTAGTATGGTTACTACAGATTCCTGCCCAATAACTTCTTCTATTTTTTTAGGGCGATATGTACGATAGAGAGCTAACATGAAAAATTTTCAATTTACAATGTTCAATTTACAACGAATTTTCAATTAAATAATTTTTTAATTGAGTCATTGATATTTGATTGAAAATTGGAAATTGATTATTGAAAATTATAATGACTCTATTCTATCGTATGTGTAATATCTTTTCAACTTTCGTTTTTTATGTTTTTTTGTTACTATAATACCCATGTATCACGTGCAAACGCAGCAGTTTTCCGGCCCGCTTGAAAAGCTTTTGGAGCTTATAGAGGCAAAAAAACTTGATATTACCACTATTAGTTTAGCCGCTGTAACGGCTGATTTTATTGCGTATGTTGATACCCTAAAACGTTCAGTTGCCGATTCTTCTGCCGATCCAGACACTTTGGTTTCTACACGCGCCCTTTCTGATTTTTTAGTGGTTGCCGCGCAGCTCGTGCTTATTAAGTCAAAGGAGTTATTGCCCGATGTTTCGTTTACCCAAGATGAGCAAGAGCAAATGATTGACTTGGAACGACGACTTAAATTATATAGTGCTCTAAAACCATTATTTGTGAATACACGACTTGCGTGGCAAAATGCTTCACCTTCGTTTTCTCGTGAATTTTTTAAAGATGTTCCGGTGATATTTTACCCGCCCGCATCACTGGCGCTTAACCAACTCAGTGAATCTTTAGGGAATTTATTGCAGTCATTAGGGTCTTTAGTTATTGATCATGAACAAGTTGAGCGGCAACTCATTAGTTTAGAAGAAAAAATTCAAGAAGTTTCCGAAAAAATTATGACGGGAGTTTCTCGGTTTTCTCACATGGCCGCTCAGTCAAAAGAAGAATTAATTGTTTTGTTTTTGGCGCTTTTGCATTTATTACGCGACCAAACGATTCGAGTTACCCAGCAAGAGTTATTTGGAGAAATAGAAATGGAAAAAGTAGAACACACAAAGAGTGGCTAGTGGTTCATGAATAGTGGTCTGTGAGAGTTTATGATTATAATGTAGATGCTATTTGTTTTTATTCGCTTAAAAACTTAGAACTTAAAATTCAAAATTAATTTAGTATGGACATATCACACACAGCGGAAGAAAATCAAGGTAATACTATTGCGGCACTTGAAGCAATTCTATTTTTATATGGTGAAGCGGTTGAGGTAAAAACGATTGCTCGTTTACTCCGTGTTTTGGAAGATGATGCGCGTGCTGCTCTTACTCACCTACAAACCGAACTGGCGCGTGGCGAGCGGGGGCTCATGTTATTAGAAAAACATGATTCCTATATGCTGGTTACTAAACCGCAGTTTGCGTCGTTTTTGGAAGCGTTTGTAAAAGATGATCTTAAAGAAGATCTTACTCCCGCTGCGGTAGAAACCCTTTCGTTGATTGCGTATTTTGGCCCCATTATGCGCGCGCAAATTGACTATGTGCGTGGAGTGAATTCAAGCTTTATTTTGCGTAATCTGTTAATTCGGGGACTCATTGAACGCACCAATAAAGGGAACGCGTATGTATATGAAGTAACGACTGATTTTTTGAAACACATGGGAGTTGCGCACATAAGTGATTTGCCTCGGTATGCTGAGTATCAAGAAATGCGACACAATATTTTTGAATCGGCCGAATCTTTGCCAACTGAGTCTATTACCGACGAGAAAAAGGAAGAAACATCTCAAGAAAACTAGAAATCGGATTTGTAATGAAATATCAAGCATTATTATTGGTTATTGCCGTATTGTTCTCCGTGCTTATGCTACGGGTGTTAGGGGATCGTCCGGTTCCAACTATTTCAAACGAAACGGCACCATATGCTTCTGCGCCAATTCCTTATAGTGGGAAAAGTATTCCTCCTCCTGCTTCTTGGTTGCAAACTATTCAAACAGAAAAACTTGCTCTTACTCAAAAACCACGAGTGAGTACTTCCACAACTCGTTTGTCTGCGCCGGTGGCAATTGAAACTCCAGCCGTATCTCAAAACTCTAGTTCGGCGTCTGTGTGTGATTTAACCGCCTCTTTGTATTTAGCGCGTGACATAACTGCCGACCGTACATTACTTTCTAAAAATGAACAACAACGATGGCCCATTGCGTCGGTAAGTAAACTAATGACCGCGCTGGTAGCTTATGAACATATGGACGCAAAAGAAATAATTTCTGTTTCTCAGTCGGCGCATGATCACGCGCAAGGATATGCTTCGTTGGAGGTGGGGGCTTCATATTCGGTTAATGATCTGGTGCGCGCCGCACTTACTATTTCTAGTAATGATGCTACCTTTGCGCTTGCTGAGGCATTTGGATATGACGCGTTTATTGCTCAAATGAATAAACAAGCAAAAGACATTGGTATGCATAATACTTCATTTTCTGATCCTTCCGGACTTTCATATTTAAACCAATCAACTGTTTCGGATATTTCTTTACTGCTTCGTTACTTGTATACCTCGGCACCAGAGTTGCTTGCTACTACTCGCAAGCAGACCGTTTCTTTGTATGATTCTGCGCATCATCGTACTGTTACTCTTTCTAACATAGACTATTTTGCCGGCACCGATGGCTTTATTGGAGGAAAGACTGGTTTTATTACTGAATCGGGGGGTAACTTGGTTACGCTGTTTAATTATCATAATCATATTTTAGCCATAGAGGTTTTTGACAGCGCCGACCGGTTTAAAGATGTACAAAAATTATTTACGTGCGCAAAGCAGGCAAGTGATTAGTGATTAGGGGCTAGTGTAATAAATTTTATTTAAACCAAATTTTTTATTGCGAGTTATAATTTTTCGTGCTATTATCAACTTCATAAGTTTTGTTATGCTTCAGTTCCAGGTTATTCGTTTACTCATTCTAACCGGTGTTACATTTATTGCCGCTCTTTTTATTACTCCCGTGGTAACACGATTGTTGTATAAATATCGTGCAGGGAAACAAATTCGGCAAAGTTCTTCTGCGCCGATTTTTTCTAGTATGCACCAAAAGAAAGAAGGAACTCCGACTATGGGAGGAGTGATCGTGTGGGTAACGGTGCTTGGGCTTGCGCTTTTATTTTTTCTTTTAAATTATTTTTTTGGAGACGGATGGGCATTTCTCAATATTGTAAACCGTGCGGAAACATATTTGCCTATTATGGCCATGCTTATTGCCGCGCTTCTGGGGTTTGCGGATGATCTCTTGGGTATTTTACGAATTGGTCCTCATGGAGGAGGTATTTCGGTTAAGCACAAATTGCTCGTGTATTTGTTTATTGGGCTTATTGGAGCGTATTGGTTTTATGTAAAGTTGGGGTGGACTACGTTGTATGTTCCTTTTGCGGGGTATTTTCAGATTGATGGGTGGTATATTCCTATTTTTCTGTTTATTATGGTTGCTTCGGCGTTTTCTGCAAATGAAACCGATGGGTTAGATGGATTGTTGGGGGGTGTTTCGTTGTTTTCGTTTGTTTCACTTGCGGTGGTGGCATTTGTCATGGGGCGGTATGATCTAGCAATTTTTTCTTCCATGATTGTGGGAGCATTGCTGGCGTTTTTGTGGTTTAACATTTACCCGGCACGATTCTTTATGGGAGATACGGGTTCTATGGCGCTGGGTATTACTATGGGTGTGATTGCTCTTTTAACGAACACAGCGCTCCTATTACCATTCTTTGCTCCTATTTTAGTTGTTGAATCGTTTTCGGTCATTGTGCAGATGATTTCTAAAAAAGTTTTTAAAAAGAAAATATTTTTATCTACTCCCATTCACCATCATTTTGAAGCATTGGGGTGGCATGAGTCTCGGGTTACTATGCGATTTTGGATTATTTCCGCGGTTTCAAATGGACTAGGACTTGTGTTATTCTTCCTTTCTCGGATGATTGTGTAATTTATTTAGTGTTTAGCGACTAGTGGTTGGTGATTAGTGCGATTCTAAACTCAAAAGTTTTTTATGACTCTTACTTCTGGATTATTTATATATATTGTAATTGTGCTTTCCGCGACATTTCATGAATATGCGCACGGACTAGCTGCGTTTTCGTTGGGAGATGATACCGCAAAGCAAGCGGGAAGACTTACGCTTAATCCACTAGCACACGTAGATTTATGGGGAACGGTGTTGGTTCCGCTACTTTTTATTCTTACTGCCGGATCGTTTATTGGGTGGGCAAAACCAGTACCCTATAATCCTTTAAATTTAATTGATAAGAAATATGGGTCTTTAAAGGTGGCTATTGCGGGACCGGCAGCAAATATTGGTATTGCAATTATTTTTGGTTTATTGGTTCGGTTCGGGGCAAATACATTTTTAGCTCCGTATGGAGTGTTGGTTCAACTGATTGCATTTATTGCGTATGTAAATATTTTTTTGGCGCTGTTTAATTTAATTCCTGTACCACCATTAGATGGCTCAAAAGTTTTGTACGATCTGATTCCTTCTGTGGGACGGGTGTTTGACCGAATAGGATTTTTTGGTTTGTTTCTAGCTCTTGTGGTTTCTTTTTATATTTTGAGTCCAATTGCTCAGTTTCTTTTTACTCTTATTACCGGAGCGGGGATACTTTAGTAATTAGTAACTTCAGTGACTAGTGGTTGGTGATTAGTGATTGGTGTTGATGAATGTCTTGATTGACATTTTGTTTTTATAGTGTAATATCTTTTATACACAAGACGACTCATTCTTCTTGTTGTAGTAGTACCTGATTTGGTTTTAGTTTCACTTAATTAATTTTTGCTTAACTAAACATAGGAGGGTATTATAATTTGCACACAAAAATTTTTATTTCACAGGTCTTTGTGGTAGCAATTTTCTTGGAATTCTTTTTTTCCGCGTTTAATTTTCCGCGGGCACATAAGAATGGCAAAATTAATGTCCAGGAGAATTGTCCACAAGCCGAATACTTAGGACTCTTACGCCCTAAGTAGCGCTGTTATTGGATGCACAATCCACTTTTGCTCCCGTTCCTTTCGAATCCTCCGATTGATTCCTCCTACGGGAGCAAGTTTTTTGATAAGTCTCAGAAGCTATCGGTCTCAGGTTTGTTCATTACCTGGGACCGTTTTTTATTATAGTTGTGTCTGGGTTGACCCAGTAACATTATATGAGTTGTGTAAACCCGTGTCCGCGAAGCGGTCTCATATAATGTCACTGGGTTGACAAAACGCGCCTGATTTTGATATAGTACTTCCACTATCCGACTGTGGATATTTTATTTTGTACAAAACAATTATTTGTTATTTATTTCATAAAATTCATTTTACATGCCGACGATTACGCAATTAGTAAAACGAGGAAGAAAGACAACGGTAAAAAAGTCCAAATCTCCTGCAATGGGGCTGTATTTTAATACCGTGCTGAATAAAAATGTAAATTCAGATTCTCCGTTCAAGCGGGGGGTGTGTCTGAAGGTGTTTACCACAACTCCTAAAAAACCAAACTCGGCACTTCGTAAAGTAGCGCGTGTTCGTTTAACGAATGGTATGGAAGTAACCGCTTATATTCCGGGAGAAGGACATAACTTGCAAGAGCACTCAGTAGTTATGATTCGTGGTGGACGCGTAAAAGATCTACCAGGAGTACGATACCATGTGGTTCGTGGACGGTTTGACGCGGCAGGTGTTTCTGCCAGAAAACAAGAACGGTCAAAGTATGGAGTTAAAAAATCATCGGCTCCAAGCAAATAATTTTTGATTATCATCATTACTTAACTTACGTTATGAGAAAAAAGAAAAATTATAAACGAGATATTCTTCCCGATATACGATACGAAAACATCGCGATCGCACGTTTTATTAATTATTTAATGCAAGATGGTAAAAAATCAGTGGCGCAAAAAGTGGTATATGACGCATTAGATGAAGTTGCCAAGGAAACAAAAAAAGATCCTTTGGAAGTTTTTGAAAAAGCGTTGGAAAACGCAAGCCCGGTTTTTGAAGTTGTTTCTAAACGTGTCGGAGGAGCAAACTATCAGGTTCCTCGCGAAGTCCGCGCTGAACGCAAATTCTTTTTGGGATGCAAATGGATGATTGAGGCCGCTCGTTCGGTAAAGGGAAAACCAATGAGCAAACGATTGGCCGCCGAATTTATTGCAGCATTCAATAACGACGGTAATGCAATCAAGAAGAAACAAAACGTACACAAGATGGCTGAAGCGAACCGCGCGTTTGCACACTTTGCCCGGTAATATTACTTTATACGCCGTAGGCGAAAGATGTTGCTTAGGGTTATGCGCGTTTGGAATTATAAATTAATTGTAACAAATATAACAAAATTAAAAATATAAAAATAAAGTAATGTTACCGGGTTTGCCCGGTAATATAACCTTTAAACTTTGTAACTTTTACGTATGGCTAGATCATATCCTCTTAAGAAGTATCGAAACATTGGAATTATTGCTCACATAGATGCCGGAAAAACAACCGTATCGGAACGAGTGCTTTTTTATACTGGTATTTCACACAAAATCGGAGAAGTACACGAAGGCGCCGCTATTATGGATTGGATGGAGCAGGAACGTGAGCGTGGTATTACTATTACTTCTGCGGCGACCACCTGTTTTTGGACGCCGATTCGTCATACTCGTTTAGCACAGACCGATGATGACCGTATGAAATTAAAAGGGGAGTATGAACATCGCATCAACATTATTGACACCCCAGGACACGTTGACTTTACCGCTGAAGTGGAGCGTTCTTTACGCGTGCTTGACGGTGGAGTAACGGTGTTTGATGGAGTTGCGGGCGTTGAGCCACAGTCAGAAACCGTATGGCATCAAGCTGATAAGTATGCGGTGCCGCGTATTTGTTTTATTAACAAAATGGATCGTATGGGAGCGAGTTTTGAAAAATCATTTGCTTCCATTTTAGAACGTTTAACTCCGTATGCAGTTGCGGTTCAATTACCGATCGGAGCAGAAGAAAACTTTACCGGAGTTATTGATTTGTTAGAACTAAAAGCTTTTTCATTTGAAGGAGATCATGGAGAAAAAGTAGTTGAAATTGAAATTCCCGCCGACCTAAAAGATCAAGCGCAGAAAATGCACAGTGAGTTGGTTGAAAAAATTGTTGAACATAATGAGGCGCTCATGAACAAATATTTAGGAGGGGAAACCGTTTCTGTTGATGAATTACGCGCTACGTTGCGTGTGGCAACTATTGCTAATAAATTGATCCCGGTATTTTGCGGAAGCGCACTTCATAACAAAGGGGTGCAGTTAATGCTTGATGGTGTTATTGATTATTTGCCTTCACCGCTTGATATTAATGAATCAAAACCAATTAAAGGAACCAATCCTGCTACCGGAGAGGAAATTGTTCGTCAGCCAGACGATGCGCAGCCATTAACTGCTGTGGCGTTTAAGATTGCAACCGATCCGTTTGTGGGAAACTTAACTTATTTCCGGGTGTATAGCGGAGTCATAAAAAAAGGAAGCTATATTCTAAATGCAACCAAAAATAACCAAGAGCGTATTGGGCGTATTGTTCGTATGCACGCTAATCATCGTGAAGACGTTGATGAAATGTACGCGGGAGATTTGGGAGCTATTGTTGGTTTGAAAAATACTACGACTGGTGACACCTTATGTAATCCTGAGTCACCTATTATACTTGAATCTATTACATTCCCTGAGCCGGTTATTAATTTGCGTATTGAACCAAAGACTAAAAACGACCAAGAAAAATTAGGACTTGCGTTAAAGCGTTTGTCTGATGAAGACCCAACTTTCCGGGTAACGGGAAACGCCGATACCGGAGAAACTATTATTTGGGGTATGGGTGAATTACACTTGGAAATTTTAGTAGATCGTATGAAACGCGAATTTAATGTGGAGGCCAATGTGGGACGCCCGCAGGTTTCTTATAAAGAAACTATTCGCAAAGATGCCGATGGAGAAGGAAAATATATTCGTCAGTCAGGAGGAAAAGGACAATACGGACATGCAAAAATCAAAGTTCATCCTTTGGAGAAAGGAAAGGGTTTTGTGTTTGTGAACCAGATTAAAGGAGGAGTGATTCCGCAGGAATTTATTAATCCTATTGAAAAAGGAATTAAGGAAGCTATGGAAAAAGGTATTGTTGCCGGATATCCTATGACCGACTGTGAGGTTACTCTATATGATGGATCATACCATGAAGTTGACTCGTCTGAGGCAGCGTTCAAAATTGCTGGCTCTATGGCGTTTCAAAGCGCGGCAAAAGCTGCAAACCCGGTATTACTGGAGCCGATTATGAAGGTGCAGGTAATTGCTCCTCAGGATTATTTGGGAGATGTAACTGGAGACATTAGTTCAAAACGCGGACGCATTGAAAGTTTGGATGATCGCGGTATGATGAAGGTAGTTGATTCTTTTGTTCCTCTTTCTGAAATGTTTGGCTATGCCACTAAGTTGCGCTCCATGACGCAGGGACGTGGTTCGTTTACCATGGAATTTGCGCATTATGAGGAAGTTCCTAAGAATATTGAACAACAAATTATTGAAGGTAAAAAATAATATGGCAAATTATACTATTGATTGCACGCATAAAACGCTCGGACGAGTTGCAACTGAAATTGCGACTATTTTACAAGGAAAGAAACACGCATCGTATGATCCTCGTTTGGAGGGAGATGATACCGTAACCGTATTGCATATTGATGATCTGGTTCTTACGGGAAGAAAGGAAGAGCAGAAAGTGTATTATTCTCATACTACGCAAATTGGGCATTTAAAAGAGCGAAAAATTAAAGACGTTATTGCGAAACACGGTAAAAAATATGTATTACGTCATGCGGTAGAGCGTATGTTACCTAAAAATAAACTACAGATACGTCGCATGAAACGTATTACGTTTGCATAATTGTTATTATTATAAAAATGGAAAAGAAAACATCAACTAAAACAAAAAAGAGCGAATATATTGAAGCAGTCGGACGCCGAAAGACTTCTGTTGCGCGTGTGCGTTTGCACCAGGGCGCAAAATCGGTTGCGATTGAAGGAAACGATTTTACTCCCGCACTGGAACTGATAACCGTGAATGAAAAACCGGTTACTACTTATTTTCCATTGAAAAATCATCACCAGGTTATTGTAAGCCCTTTTCAGAAAGCTGATTTATTAGGAAAGTTTAAGGTTACGGTGTTAGTAAAGGGTGGCGGAGTTTCTTCTCAGGCGTTTGCGGTTCGCCATGGTGTTGCGCGCGCATTATTGGCATTTGATGAGGCTTTGCGTAAGAAATTGAAGCACTTTGGATATTTGACTCGTGATCCTCGCATGGTTGAGCGTAAGAAATACGGTTTGAAAAAGGCAAGACGCGCACCACAGTGGTCAAAACGTTAATTCATTTTGTCTTTTTCTAAAGTTGTTATATATAAAAAAGGAACTCGTATGAGTTCCTTTTTTGTTTACTTCACTTACTTTGTTGCTTTGACGATTGTTAAAGTAAGGGGAGTAGAATTTATTCACTTACTTTATTTCGTAAACAACTTTAAATCAATGGTGGTAATTTTGTTTTGGTCGTGTGCAATCATGAGTATATTTTGATCTCCAAAATATTTTGCAAGCGTGTAGGATCCGGTCCAAAGCGGAAACTGATTATTTGGTTCTGTTTTAGTTACCTCGGCTAGGGTGATCTGATCCGGGTAGAGAAGTAAAAGATGGTTTGAATCCTGATACCAGTTCAGAGACTGTATATCTGAAATGCGAGTAAGAGAGAGTATTATATCATCTCCCGCACGTGCGTCGGAAACCTCTAATTCATTCGCGATAAAGTATACGTGTATTTTTTTGTCTTCGGTTTTATATAATAATTTTTTTGTGTCTGGAGAAAATAGTGCTTGTGACACGTGTGAATTAATACTGGTTTCCGCTCCCTTATTAGTGTCGTATAGTTGCAGAGTTCCCGTTGCCGTTATATAGGCAATATAATTATTTTTAGCTGTTATAAATGCAATATCTGATGGTTGATATTTTTCCAAAAATGGAACAGTGGTGGTAGCTCCTGAGTCTATATTGGTTTGTATGAGTATGGCTTGCTGAGTAGTTGAAGCGTGTGCCGTTGTGGTACTTGCTGATATTTTTTGATTTGCTATTTGTAGGAGTCCGTTGTTTTGTACTGTGTACAGAGATTTTGTGCTGCTTGTAATAACTCGTGCAGTACTACTTGCCTGTAGTGGTACGGAAATATAATACAACATTCCATTTGATGAAGTGGCAATGAATTGAGTGTCGCTATTATTATAGAAGGTAAAATCTTTTAACTTCTGTCGTATAGATGATGGTAGTGTTTTGGTTATGAGTGTGCTGGTGCTTATGGACGAGGTGGCATTCGTAGAATCGGTTGAGCGGCTATATACTAACCACTGAGTATTTTTTGCTACATTTTTATGAGTAATAATCGCGGTGGGGAGTAGATCATCTATAATTTCTGTGCTTGAGGCGTTTAATGATTGTGTAGTGCTAGCAATTTCGGTGGGTATTAATAATACATTAAAAAATCTGGTTACTTGTGAGGGAAGTACCTCTATATTTTTTTGATAATCAATAAAACCATCTTTCCGGATTGCGAGCTGGTATTTTTGTGGAATAACGCCAGAGATAAGAGTACCACTCGCGAGTAGTCCGGATTTATCTTTATAGTATGTGTTGTTTAGGTAAATGTTGGTAGGATTTTGGTAGCTTTCAATATATACCGCCCCCACTTTAGTAACGGAAAAGGTGCTAAAATCAAGGCGATATCCTTGTGAGTAATACACAACGGCGATTCCCAATATAACAAACAGGGCAACAAAAAAAGCCAAAAGCTTTCGTCTGAAATGGATACTCATAGTCTTAGTAGGGTAGCACAGTAAGGGGGACTTTTAAAGGGTGCGCTGGAGGGGTTTGACTTTTTATTTATTTGGGGTGTATAATAAACCTCTGCTCTTTTACACAAACAAAAACAATTTAATAATTGTGTTGAGCTAATTTAATTACTTCTTCTTTCTAACACTCAAAACCTCAAAGGAGTTGTTATGGCATCTAATTCAAAGCTGAATATTTTGGGAAACCTCATTCCCGGTTATGGTACAAAAAACGTTTTTGGCCCCGATGACCTTCCTTTATCTAGAAAATTATCTGATAAGAGCGGTCATAGTGCCGATGGGCTCCTGGATGATTCTTTTTTTCTCTCCTCTTCAGGAACGGGATTAAAAAAGAATTTCAGGAAAAGTCCTTCTACCATCGTGGGGAAGAGGATAATTTGTTTCAGTGATATCAACAGAGACATCACAATAGAGGATTATAATTTCAATTTTACCGAGTCTTCCTCTGAATCTAATATACTCCAACAGAGTAAGGATATAGTTGGTGTAGATAGTAGCGTAACCGAGGTACTGTTTTCTGGTTTTGATGATGTTTCTGATTTGTTGGTGGTGGATGATGAGTGTGCCGTTGAGAACCAGGAGGAACATAATGAGCACTCTTCTCATCGTAACCCAGCAAAAGAGTCAAAACGTAATCGTCCGTGCTTTAATTATGGACGTCAGCTGCGTAAGAAAGATGGCGTGTCTTCGAAAACGTTTTTTAAAATAAAAAACGGTGAGGTATTTAAAAAGAATATATTTGTTCCTGTTTCCGGGGAAAAATTTATCTCTCGCCTCGACATTCAGAGAAATATAAGGATTCGTCAGGCAAGAAAAATATCTCTCACTCAGCGATTTTGTTTTTGTTAGGTAGTGTAAGCCGGCGCGGTGTCGCCGGTTTTCTTTTGGTTGCAAATGGTCTAAAAACTGGGTATGATACGACTATTATATGTTTACGAAAAAAATTGGAATTGATTTGGGAACCGCTAATACTGTAGTGTTTGTGCCCACAAAAGGGTTTATTATTAATGAGCCGACTATTGTGGCGTTAAGTGTTCCCGATAACGACGTGCTTGCGGTTGGGCGTGAAGCAAAGGACATGATTGGTAAAACCCCCTCCGATATTATTGCGTATAAACCATTAAAAGACGGGGTAATTGCCGATTATTACATTACCAAGGCGCTTCTTAAATATTTTATTTCTAAGGCAGTCGGTTCGTTTGGTTCGTTTATAAAACCCGATGTGGTTATTTCGGTTCCTGCGGGAATCACGCAAACTGAGCGACGTGCCGTTATTAACGCGGCATTGGAAGCTGGTGCTCGTGAAGCATATATTGTAAAGGAACCAATCTTAGCAGCATTAGGTGCGGGTATTCCCATTAATTCTCATTCGGGGAATATGATTGTGAATATTGGTGGTGGTACTTCAGAGGTTGCGGTTGTTTCGTTGGGGGGTATTGTTTCGTGGGCGAGTTTGCGTATTGCCGGAAATAAGTTTGATCAGGCGATTAGTGAATATATAAAAAAGAAATATGGTTTGCACATTGGAGAGCAAACTGCGGAGAATGTAAAAATTGCCATTAGCTCGGCGGTTTCTACGCGAGCAAAAAAAGATTACCAAATTCGAGGTAGAGACAGTGCCACAGGACTTCCTCGTGATCTTGCTATTACTTCAAATGAAATTGCGGAAGCGTTGCACCCTCATTTAGTTGAGATTGCAAAAAATATTCAACAAGTATTTAACGAGACACCTCCGGAATTAGTTGCCGATATTATGGAAAAGGGATTAATTATTTCTGGGGGCGGTGCACAAATTGAACATTTACCCGTATTCTTTAAAAAAGCGTTAGGGGTAAACGCATATGTTGCCGAAGAACCTCTTTTGTGTGTAGCAAAGGGAACGGGGCTTATTTTGAACCATTTAGATGTATACAAGAGAACGCTTCTAAACAAAAAATAATACACAAGTGACTAAGGATTGGTGGCTCGTGATTGGTGAATATATGTTGTCACGATATTGTTCGCTATTTGTATGTGTTTGTGATATATTATATTTGAGTGGCGAGCGAGCACTCACTCAATACAAAAAAAAGGAGGTCCACCCTCGTCACTCATGACACTAAATCCGCGGTGAGGTCGCGGAGTGGATCTCGCAAAAGCCCCCGATTGGGGGCTTTTGTTTTTCTGAGCGGATAGCGGGAATCGAACCCGCGCCTAAACCTTGGGAAGGTCTCGTTCTACCACTAAACCATACCCGCTTTTATTTTTTGGTTTTTATATAGTATAGTTGAGAAGATCGAAAAATCAAAGGTTTTATGAAATTATTTTCTTCTATCCCTAATAAACAACTAAAAGGGAAAACCGTTTTGCTACGAGTTGATTTAAATGTGCACCATGAGGATCTACACTATTCTCTTCGTGTGGTGCGTGCTATTAAAACCGTACAAGCTATTCGTGCCCAAGGCGCACGGGTGGTTATATTGAGCCATCAGGGAAGACCAGATCCAATTTCCAATTTCCAATTTCCAGTTTCCGGAGAGAATAAAAAATTATCACTCAAGCCGTTTGTTGCTGTTTTTAAAAAAGCATTACAAGAAAATGTTGTTTTTATTCCAGAGGTAACAAAGGGGAATGCTATTATCTCAAAGTCAAAGGCTTGTGTATTTGTATGTGAGAATCTTAGATTTTGGAAAGGAGAAGAACAAAACTCTATTGCTTTTGCTCGGCAGTTGGCTCACTTGGGAGATGTATATGTGAATGATGCGTTTGCCGATTCTCATCGGGCGCATGCATCGGTGGACGCTATTACTCGTTGTATTCCCTCATACGCGGGTCCTACATTGATTCATGAAATACGGGCGCTTGAGGGCGTTAGAAAACAATCAAGAAAACACCCCTTTGTTGCGGTGGTTGGAGGAGCAAAAGCATTGGATAAGATTGAATTATTGCATTGGTTTATGAATCATGCAGATAGTATTTTAACGGGTGGCGGGGTAGCAAATACTTTTTTGGCATGGTGTGGGTACGAGGTTGGAGATTCAGTTCGTGATCTCGATACTTCAATTGTGCGTGACTTTGTTTCTTGCCCGGCGCTACACATTCCCCGTGATACGGTTATTTCTAAAAACAAAATATTGGATATTGGAAATAAAACCATACGGTTCTATGTACAAGAAATTCAACGCTCTCGTATGGTTGTTTGGAATGGTCCGGTGGGAGATACCGATATTGCGCGATTTCAGGATGGTTCGCGTGCCTTGTGGCGCGCTATATTAAAACAGGCTCGCGTGCGTAAGGATTTTTATGCGGTCATTGGGGGTGGGGAAACAACGGCGTTTGTTCTAAAAGAAATAAACGCAATTTCCAATGATAAAATTCCTCCCAATATATTTTTATCTACGGGTGGGGGGGCAATGTTAGAGTTTTTAAGTGGAAAGGCATTACCCGGAATACAAGCGCTCCGTTAATTCACCGGTTATTATGAACAAATCATCGAAAAAGAATATAGTTGTTTTGTACCACGAGAATTGTCTTGATGGGTTTTGTGGTAGATGGGTTGCGTGGAAAAAATTTGGTAATCGGGCGCAGTATTATGCAGTTCCTCCACGTGTGTTTCCTTCTCAATTACGTACCATTCAAAATGCTACAGTGTATGTTATTGATAATAGTTTGTTTAAAGCCGATATAGATTTTTTACACAACAGAAATTGTAAGGTAATAATCTTAGATCATCATATTAGTAGTAAAGATGATGTTATGCACGCGGATGAGTATCTTTTTGATGTAAAACATTCGGGAGCTATGTTGGCGTGGAAGTATTTTTTCTCTCATGTAAAAGCTCCACGATTAGTTTGTCATATTGAAGACGGTGATTTATGGAATTTTAGATTGTCTCATACCGATGATATTCGCAACGTCTTAGTTTCTAAGGGATTTGTTATTACTGAGTGGAATAAAATTGCTCGCCTGTTAGAAACACTTAGTGGCAAAAAGAAGATTATTTCTCAAGGGGCGGTTATAGAACAATATCGTGATACTTTGATTGAAAAATCGGTTGAGAATGCATACTTGATTCGTTTTGGAGGCAAAGTGGTGTATACCGTGAATGAAACAACAGAAAGTATTCGGTCAGAAGTTGCTCACAGGCTGTATGCCAAGCACCCGCCGTTTTCTGTTGTATGGTCGCGGAAACATGATCAATATCATATTTCTATACGCTCAACGGGTGTTTTTGACTGTTCAAAACTAGCAAAGAAATATGGTGGGGGAGGGCATAAAGTTGCCGCCGGGTTTCTGTGGCCCGCTCACAAACCGTTGCCGTGGAAGGTGGTGTAAATAAGGAGTATACTTATTAATATGTCTGCGCAAGCTAAATCTAAACCGTTTGTTATATATACCGATGGAGGATCTCGAGGAAATCCTGGGCCAAGCGCCATAGGGGTATATGTTCTTGACCGAGATAAGCGTTATGGCGAGTATGTGGGAGAAGGAACTAATAATGAGGCAGAGTACCAGGCTATTGTATTTGCTCTTAAAAAGGCAAAGAGTCTATTGGGTTCTCATGTGGCCCAACAAACCGATGTTGAAATTCGTTCAGATAGTCAATTGGTGGTTAATCAATTATCTGGATTGTTTAAATTAAAAGAGGCAGAACTGTTTCAATATTTTATTTCGATTTGGAATTTAAAGCAGGATTTCAAGGATGTTTCTTTTGTCCATATTCCTCGCGAAAAAAATTCAATTGCTGATCGGCTGGTGAATGAAACGTTAGATGAACACCAAAAACGGACCTTGTTTTAATAATTTTATTTTTATGAAAAACCAAGAACAATATTCTCAAGAGGAAAAACTTTTTAAGGACAAAATGCCTGGTATTATTGCCTATTTAGAAAAACATAAGGAACAAGTCTTTGAGTCGCATCGAGGTGAGCTTGAGGGATCTTTTTCTTTAGATGTTTTAGAATATCTTGCCGAGAAAAGTGATGTATTACACGCCGACGTTGAGGCATTAATTACCGTTAGTCGATTGTATGCCGAAGTGGTATCTATGTTGGGTGATGAAGTAGTAACCCGGAGTGACGCTGAGTTTGAGGGATTGCTTGAACGTCAAAAAGAGGCACACGATCGTTTTGAGGAAGTATTGCACGATTTGTATGCACACGCGCAGGAGCAACAAGATTCAATTTTATTTGATATTTCTCATCTTTCGCGAGTTCGTTCTCTACAGATTGCATTATTTATTGCGTATCAAGATATTGTGGAGAGGAAAGATGCCTCTAAATCGGTGGCTGCCTAGCCACCCTGTTATTTAAATATTTCGTGGCCAAAATGTGGCCAGCTCGTGTTTTAGGCAAGGACATTTGGCGGATTAGTTACTGATAAATTCGGCAAGATATTCATTCGGACTCTTACCTCCCAATCCGCAATGCTCCAAGTTATTGTAGTAAGTATTCCATTGTTTTAGCTTC
>JAKBUF010000012.1 GCA_021844025.1 bacterium
CGCATCTTGCAACTTCCACCCCGCAAGAGACTGTGAAGACACGCCATTATTACATAATTCTATCCATTCATTTCCTGTGTCGCTACCTGCCGGATTAGGAAATAGTTCAGAGATATACACCATGTGCTTGTACACTAATGGGTATAGTATATACTTATATATATGAATAAAAAACTACTCGCGGTGGGAATACTGGTGGTTGTAGCAGTGGTGGTAATATTAATCTTTATATTTACATCACCATCTCAGACTTCCACACCCCAAACCGCATCATCAACCCAAACATTGGGTGGGTCACTCTATGAAGGAGTATCACAAAACCCGGCGCAAAATATGCCCGACGCTAATCCTCTTTCTAGTAGCACCATAAACCCATTTCAAAAGTCGCCTAAAAATCCTTTTGAATAAATAAAAATATGAACTTAAAAAAATATGTAGTGATTGCGGGAATTATATGTGGAACAATTGTATTTGGTTTTCTATTTCATACTTCGTACGCGGCTCCCGTGAATGTCACCTACCCAATTTCAGAATTGGGAAATTGTCAAAATCAACAAGCATGTCGCACCTATTGTGACGACACCACTCACCTAGACGCGTGTCTCACATACGCACAACAGCACAACTTATTATCAGAACAAGAAATTAAAGATGCTCGCGAGTATCAAGATGTTCTTAAGGGCAAGGGACCAGGCGGATGCACCGACCAACAATCGTGTCGTACGTATTGTGACGACATCACACACATACAAGAATGTGTAGCATTCGCACAAGACCACAATCTTTTACCCAAAGAAGAGCTGGCACGAGCACAACAAGTTGCTAAAGCACTTTCAAGTGGAGCACAACTCCCCGGCGGATGCACCAGTGCGCAAAGTTGTGAAACGTTTTGTTCAAATCCCAAAAATGTATCTGCTTGTTTTGCGTTTGCCCAACAAGCGGGCATGATGAGTAAAGAAGAAATAGACCAAGCTCAAAAAATAATTCCGCTCATGGAACAAGGTAAAACACCAGGAGGATGCACTTCAAAAGATTCGTGTGAATCATATTGTGAAGATGGTGCCCACCTACAAGAATGTGTAACGTTTGCCCAACAAGCGGGCATGATGAGTAAAGAGGAAGGAGATCTGGCGCTCAAAACCGGAGGAAAAGGACCAGGAGGATGCACCTCAAAAGATTCATGTGATGCCTATTGTAACGACGGAGCACACCAAGAAGAGTGTTTGGCGTTCGCTCAAAAATACGGACTTATATCAGAAAGTGATCTAAAAGATATGAAAGAGGGCATGGCGCAACTACGCACAAACATGGACCAACTGCCACCCGCCGCCATTACTTGTTTACAAGACACATTAGGAGCAGACGCGGTTGATAAAATAAAACAAGGAACCCTTACTCCCGGGAAGCAAATGGGAGAACAAATTAAATCCTGTATTGAGAGTTCATTAGGAGACATAAAAGAAAAAACCAAACAAGCGCTTGAACAGGCAACACCGGAGGTTATTGCGTGTTTGCAAAATAAATTATCTGCCGATGATTTTAAAAACATACAAGATGGAAATTTACCTTCTCCACAAGCCGGAGAAACATTAAAATCATGTTTTGCACAACTACAAGCAGAAGGAGCTAAAAAATTAAAAGAGGGGCTCACTTCGCTCACACCCGAAATGAAAACCTGCGTGCAGCAAAAAGTAGGAGATGCAAAATTCCAGAAACTAGAACAAGGGGAACTTTCGCAAGAAGATATACATCTAAAAGACATATTTGAACAATGCGCTCAGCAAGGTATGGAGGCAGTTCAGCAACAAATGGAAGCGCAGCTACAACAAGCTCCCGAACCAATACGAGAATGTATAAAAACAAAAATGGAACAGATTAAAGAGCAAGCAAAAACTGACCCAACCATGCGAAGCCAAGAAGCAACGCAACCACTCATTCAAGAATGTCTTAAATTAATTCCTAAACCTCAAGAATCGGGGCCTCAAATGCAAGGGGGAGAACATAGTATTCCGGAAGGTGTTCCACAAGGAATGAAACCTCCGCAGGGAATGCCTCCTGCGGGGAGTATGGGACCCCAAGCGTCGTGCGACGCATTTAAATCAGTTCCCTCGTGTTCATTTGTGCCGTCACAGTTTAAAGATTTATGTGAACAATGTAAGGGAGAGTAAAATAATGGTCATATAAAAACCACCCCTAAGGGGGTGGTTTTTATATTACTTGATAGATTACAACGAAACATTCACAAATACTTTTGTTTTAGTAGCATCAACACTAGTGTCTTTTTCCTGCAGGGTTTGTTGTGGAGTCTCTGACTGTAACAAGGCATTTAAGAAAGAACGAGTACTCGAATCTAGTATGCCCGTTGGTGCAAGATTATTTTTTTGTTGAAATGCAGTGAGTGCGGTCTGGGTGGGAGCATCAAAGAATCCGCTGATAGCTCCTATGTAAAAGCCTTGCTCAGTAAGTACACTTTGCAAATTTTGTACATCGGTCCCCGTATCTCCTGCGCGCACATCTTGCGCAAATGAAATTGAAGCATTAATAACCGGCTGATACATATCAAGATTTTGCGGGAACGAAATCTTCACATTTTGAGAATCAAGTGTACTCAGTGAATCAATACTTGTTTGCGAGGCACCAATTAAAGCACCCGCATGATTAAACACTAAAGCAGACACTAACACATTGGAAAATGAACGAGTGTCTATATTATGAATGGTTGCTTGTACTATCACGCCCTTATTATATTCAGTACGCATATCTTGTACTTCAATATTTGGTTTTACAAACACATCACTACTCACCCATTGAGGACTATCAAGAGTAACTGCAACACTTGCAACCGAAGAACTTGCTAAAGAAGTACGCGGTATTATGAGATACGTTAATTCTCCCGGATACGCAAACCATGATCCCGTTTTATCAAAAACAGTATTACTAAACTGATCTTTAAGGGTAAACGTATAAGAAAACGAACGAGCGCCCCATTTTTGGTTTGGATTTAATAATTCAGCAACTATTCCCACACCACCCGGAACTGGAATAATATATTTATGCAAAATCGATATCGGTTGTAATGATTTAACTTCGCAAGAAACGCACGCCCCCCCACAATCCACTCCCGTTTCTCCCTGATTCTGAGTGTTATCAAAACAAGTAGGAACCGGATGATAAAACCATCCAACTACCCACCACACCAGTAAGGCAAAAACAATACCTATAAAAAAGCCATATATAATTTGCTTAAGTAATCTCATATCAATATTCACTACAGTATATCATACGCACACAAACAAAAAAACGCTCTATTGGCGTTTTTTGTTTGATTGAGGTTTTAGAATTTTTTTGGTTGCCCCATACGACTTATAAATAAGAAGAATCGAAACTTGCGGATCCTCGATTAACTCCGTATCTGCCGTTAAGACAGAATCGACAAAAATATGTAATTGTTTCACGCACAGCTTCCGCTACACGTGCCTTGTTACGACTTCACCCGTGTCACCGAATCTACACTAACCCAGCACCATTTTTTTGAACGATTGCTCCAAAAAATGGTGCTGGGCTTTGTATATCCCCGGCTCCCCTGGTGTGACGGGCGGTGAGTACAAGACTCGAGAACGTATTCACCGCGGCGTGCTGATCCGCGATTACTAGCAATTCCAACTTCATGAGGGCGAATTGCAGCCCTCAATCCGAACTGGGGCCTGTTTTGATGGGATTGGCTCCGCCTTACGGCTTGGCGACCCATTGTGCAGGCCATTGTAGCATGTGTGTCGCCCAGGGTATCAAAGGGCCACGCTGATTTGACGTCATCCCCACCTTCCTCCCGAAAAATCGGGCTGTCTCGTCTGACTACATGTAACAGACAATGGGGGTTGCGCTCGTTAACCCACTTAAGGGAACAACTCAAGCCACGAGCTGACGACAACCGTGCAGCACCCGCTCTACCGTCCTAATAAATTAGAAGAATTCAACTTTCATCGAACTTTCGTTAGAGTTTCAAACCCTGGTGAGGTGTTTCGCTTACCGTCGAATTAAACCACATGCTCCACTGCTTGTGCGAGTCCCCGTCTATTCCTTTGAGTTTTAGTCTTGCGACCGTACTTCCCAGGCGGTCTACTTAACGCGTTAGCTTCGCCACTGAAAGGGTCGATACTTCCAATAGCTAGTAGACATCGTTTAGGGCGTGGACTACAAGGGTATCTAATCCTTTTTGCTCCCCACGCTTTCGCGCCTCAGAGTCAGGAACATCCCAGTACACTGCCTTCGCCTTTGGTGTTCCGCACGATATCAACGGATTTCACCCCTACACCGTGCGTTCCATGTACCTCTGATGTCCTCTAGTAAGGCCGTATCTCGTGCATGTTTGCCGTTAAGCGGCAAGATTTAACACAAGACGCACCAAACATCCTACGCGCCCTTTACGCCCAATAAATCCGGATAACGCTCGAGGTCTCTGTATTACCGCTGCTGCTGGCACAGAGTTAGCAACCTCTTATTCCTATGGTAACGTCAGTACCAATAAATGATATTTCCTCCCATAGAAAAGGAGTTTACAACCCGAAGGCCTTCATCCTCCACGCGGCGTCGCTCCATCAGGCTTTCGCCCATTGTGGAATATTCTCGACTGCTGCCACCCGTAGGTGTACGAGCCGTGTCTCAGTCTCGTCGTTGGGGATCCGCCTCTCAGCGCCCCTACCGGTCATAGCCTTGGTGAGCCGTTACCTCACCAACTAGCTGATCGGGCCTAGGCCACTCTTAAAGCGCATTGCTGCTTTTCCCTCTCGGGAGTATGGAGAATTACCTCCGATTTCTCGGAGCTATGCTCCACTTCAAGGTATGTACCAAGGTGTTACTAACTCGTTCGCCACTGACCAGCACATCTCACTAAAGTTCGGTGCTTAAAAAATTTTCAATGGTCAATTATCAATGATCAATGAATTTTAAAATTATATAATTAGAAAATTGAATGAAAATTGGAAATTGGAAATTGATCATTTCCAAGCATCTTACCTTGGTGAGATGCGTTAATCCGTTCGACTTGCATGCCTTATCCACGCCGCCAGCGTTCATCCTGAGCTAGGATCAAACTCTCAAAATAAATGATCGAATAGATCAGAAATCAGATACCAGATATCAGAAAAAAATCTGAAGGCCGATATCTAAAATCCGAGATTCGATCTTTTTCGGGACAACCGAAAAAATTCTCAAACTAAAAATTAAACATTACTCAACCAGATGATTACGCATATTCAGTTGTAGAGTTCGGGAAAGTCAGCAGTAAATCTATAATTGCCTCCTCCGCTCAAAAAGAAAAACATTCTGTTTTTCTTTTATTCGCTTGTCGTCGGTAATAAAAAACAGCCATTACAGACAGTGGGAAAAGTATAGCAATCATACCTAAAATGTCAAGCCTCGTAACTCTGTGTTAGACCACTGTGTCGCGTGTGTGTTCTTTAAACACAACGAACACAGAATTATAGAGTAAACGCGTTGGAGATGGTTGACATAATGGCTATAAATCAGTTATATTAAAAGCAGTAAAGATTTTAAATCTTTTAACAAATTTCAAAATAACTACGAGGTATATATGCCCGTACTAGGACTAGCATTATATGGGGAACAAATAAGAAGCTGGGAAGATGCAGGAAAAACCGATCAAGTCATAAAAAAACACCTGATGCCACTTTTTAAACCAAAGAAAAAAATAAAAGAGTTATGGGCTTCCAGTAAAATTAGCATCCCCACTCTTTTGGAAACTAATCTACCGACCGCTGACCTTCTTTTTGAATTACTACAAACATTTAATAAGGAGACGGCTCGAGAACTTAATGATATTGTTGAAAAAATAGCCAAGCACAAAAATGCAGATCAAAGATGTAAGAACCTTATCATGTCAAACGACATCTTTGAAAGGACACGGCAATATATTTAAGTTTAATCTTAGTCCAAACAGCACTCCCCAGGAGTGCTGTTTTTTATATCCGTAGTAGAAGTTTGCGAATTCCATTATAGATTGTTACGCAACAAGCAAACTTCACTACTGGGCTTTATTCACTTATTATTACTTCTACAAAATCTATAACCCGGTAGTGAAGTTCTGTTTGTATACCCGCGAAGCGACCAGAACTTCTACTACTGGGTTGCAAAACCCCCAAAAATAGTATAGCTTAATCGTACATACATTATTATCTATTTATCCGTTCGCGACATTCGAATCGAGTTCGCATTGTTCGCATCGGTGTAACAATACCATGAAAAAAGACACCCATCCCGAATATCATTCACAAGCCAAGGTTTCTTGCGCGTGTGGAAACGTGTTTTACGTCGGATCAACCAAAAAAGAAATGGCGGTTGAAATTTGCTATGCCTGCCACCCGTTCTTTACCGGTAACGAAAAACTTATTGATACCGCCGGACGCGTAGAGAAGTTTAAAGCAAAACGCGCCGCCGCTAAAACCGAAACTAAAAACAAAGCAACGAAAAAGGCAGAGAAAAAAGAAAAGAAGACAACTAAAAAAGCAAAGTAGCTATATTGATAAAAGTGATTAGGTCCGCCCATGGACGGAGGTGACTAGTGAATTGGGTTTCTCCCTAACCACTAACCACTATTCTCTAATCACTTTTTTATTTAAAAAATAAAACCATGGACAATATTAACAAACTCATTATTGAGGTTCGTGCCGGAGCTGGTGGAGACGAGGCAAGTATGTTTGCCGGTGATTTGGTGCATATGTATCAACGCTACGCGCAAAAAAAGGGGTGGAAATTCGTAGAACTTGATTCAAACCAAACCTCGTTAGATGGATATAAAAGTTTTGTAGGAAGAATTGAAGGACTAAATGTATACAACACGCTTAAAAATGAATCGGGCGTGCACCGAGTACAGCGTATTCCAAAAACGGAAAAGAGTGGCCGTGTGCATACTTCTACCGCCTCAGTGGCTATTTTACCGGTGGTTGATGAACGGGAAGTAGAAATTAATCCATCGGACTTAGAAATTTCATTCTTCCGCGCCTCAGGACCCGGAGGACAAAATGTAAACAAAGTGGAGACCGCGGTACGCATACTACACAAACCAACCGGCGTCGTAGTTGCTTCACAAAGCGAACGCTCACAGAACGCTAACAAAGAAAACGCAATGGGCATTCTACGCTCTCGAATTTTTGAAGCTATGCGTGAACAACAAGTAGCAACCATGGGTGCTTTGCGCAAAGAACAAATTGGTTCAAACGAACGTTCCGAAAAAATTCGTACGTACAATTTCCCCGAGGATCGTATCACCGATCACCGCTTCAATGCGAAAGTACATAATATTGAAAAAGTGCTGGGGGGAGAGTTGGATACGTTGTTTGATAAAATGAAACGCCACGAGTAAACTCGTGGTTTTTTATTTTAACCTCTTAACCCACGAGGTAAACTGCTTGTGGTAGAAATCTCGTGTTCATATTCACTAATAATATATAAACAAAGAATTGCCCAAATTTGGCACGATCGTAACAAATTTGGGCAATTTTATTTGTTTACCTTTTCTTTTTTTCTTGTTTTATTTCTCTTATTCTACAAACTCCATACATAGAAACTATGCGGTGTCTGTCTTCTTTTTCTCTTTTTTAAAAATCAAATACACGATCCCCACAAACAACACAAGGGCCACTAATTCAAACCTCCTAAAATAAGAATCAATACTACTCCACTGTTCACCGAGTATGTAGCCTGTGTATGCAAATACCGCAGACCAAATAAATGATCCCACTACCGTAAACAACGTAAACATCCACACATTCATGCGCGCAATACCTGCCGGAAGAGAAATAAACGTGCGAACAATAGGAACCATACGCCCAATAAACACAGACAAATTACCATATTTCAAAAACCACCGCTCGGCTTGGGACACCCGATTATTAGAAAATAATTTCCCCAGCCACCTCACCCGTGTACGATACCCCATAATCCAGTGCGCCAAATAATACGACGCCAAAGATCCAACAACACTTCCCACCGTACCCGCAATAATCACTCCCCATAATGAAAGCACCCCGCTCTGAGCCAAAAATCCCGCAAAGGGCATAGTGACCTCGGAAGGAATGGGAATATTACAACTATCAATTGCCATTAAAATACCAACTCCCACATGCCCCAATACAGAAATAACCGACATAACACTACCAGCAACAAAAGTGACTAGAGAATAAAACATAAGATTAGTATAAAGGAAAAAGTATAAAGGTGAAAGTTATATGATTTGGAATTAGACATAGTTATCAAAACCCGCCCAGCGGGCGGATTTTAAAATTCCCATTGTCTTATTTCTTATATTCGGTAACCTACTTAGCATATTCAACCGCGCGAGTTTCACGTACTACAATCACCTTAATTTCTCCCGGGTATTTGAGTTCCGATTCAATGCGTCGCGCCACCTCACGAGCCAATTCCAGCGCACCAAAATCATCAATCTTTTCTGGAGTCACAAAGATACGTAGCTCTCTTCCCGCTGAAATCGCATACGCCTGCTTCACTCCATTAAACTGCGATGCAATAGTTTCCAATTCCTGCAAACGTTTCAAATAATTTTCTAATGTATCACGTCGTGCACCGGGGCGCGCCGCAGAAAGTGCGTCGGCACTTGCTACCACATACGCCTCGGGAGAAGCATATGGATATTCCTCGTGATGCGCCTCCATAGCCTGAATAACTCGTTCATCTACATTATATTTTTTCAAAATTTTTCTTCCGATGTCTACATGGCTTCCTTGTACCTCATGATCGATTGCCTTTCCAATGTCATGTAGTAATGCTCCTCGTTTTGCTACATCCACATTGAGTCCTAGTTCTTCAGCAATCATACCCGCAAACAATGCAACCTCAACTGAGTGTCGCAACACATTTTGCCCATAACTCGTTCTAAAATGCAGTCGCCCCAAAATTTGTACAATCTCCTTTGGTAAATCAAATATACCAATTTCATATACCGCAGCTTCCGCCGCCTCTTGCATTTTTTTAGTCACTTCTTGTTTTGCTTCTTCCACCTTTTCTTCAATTTTTGCTGGTTGAATACGGCCGTCTTTTATTAATTTTTCCAATGCAATCTTTGCTACCTCACGGCGCACCGGATCAAACGAAGACACCACAATCGTGTCGGGAGTTTCATCAACAATCAATTCAACCCCAGTTAAACGCTCCAATGCACGAATGTTTCTCCCCTCTTTCCCAATAATTTTTCCCTTAAAGTCTTCGTCGGGCAGTTGCACGCTAGTGGTAGTAAATTCAGCGGCCGAGGATCGGCTATAACGCTGCATTACCGTAGTTAAAATTTCTATCATTTTTTTCTCAACATCGTCTCGACGATGCTGCATCATCTTTGCAACATATTCCAACACATCCTGCTGATAACGTTGTTTAATATCTTCAAACAAAGATGCCTTTGCTTCATCAACCGAAAGCCCCGCCACTCGTTGTAATTCTTGTTCAACTCGCTCCTTTGCCTTTGCAACTAAATCTTTCGCTTCAGCAAGTCGAGTTAAATCGGCTTGTACCTGTTTTTCTTTTTCACGGACATCAACGTTATATTGCTCCAATGATTCCTCGCGTTTTAAAAGACGTTCCTCAAGTTTATCTACCTGCACCTTGCGTTCGCGCTCCTCTTTTTTTATGTCCTCTAAAATACGCGCTGCTTTTTCTTGCGCTTCTAAAATAATTTTATTTGCCTCAATACGACTTTCTTCAAGTCGATTGGTTATTTTCTTTTCTACGGCAAGTGACCGTTTAGAAACAATAAAGTGACGAACAAAATACCCAATCGCTAATCCCGCAACAAGCGCGGCTCCCGCGCTCAGAACAATAGTAGTCATGCTCAAAAATCCCCAGATTCTTCCTCTGTTGTAATATGGTTCCCGCTATATATGAATAAGAAGCACTAAAACGGTTTTGGATAACACAAGAATTCATCTAAGGACGTGTTAGTTGGTAATAATGAAAGTATGCACCAAGTGTACTCCCAATTTTTTAATCATGCAACCACGCAAAAATTGACTAAACCACATTTTTGTACTATATTAAAATTAGAACTCATAAGGAAAATTTAATAACTGCATTCAATTGGAGGATATTATGAAAGGCTGGAAATTCTCATTTTTGTTCCTATTGGCGTATTTATTTGTGTTCTTTGTCGTAGTTATTGGGAAAGAAGACCCGAGAGTTTACATTAGGGAAAACCCGCTCCGTGCAGGAACATATGCTCTATTTGCTGTTGCAAAGATTGTTGTTGCGACAAGGCAAAGAAGAAAAAGATCTATAATTCCTATGCGGGAAGAATCAATCCTCCCCCCAAAGGAAGAGCGCAACCTAATAGGAATAGTTCACGATAACAACACAAGAGTCGAAATATTTAAAAGAGAAAAATTTGGACTCTTTAATAAAAGTCACAGAATAGAATATTTTTCACATGTGGACATGGATATAAAACGTCCACTGGTGGCCTTGAAAAAAACCGGTTGAAATTTCCAAAACAGATGGTGTATTTTTACACATCACCATCTGTTTTTTTATTACCCCCGCTTACTCCCCTCAGTTTGACGATCGTCAAACTGAGGGGAGTAAAAAAACTTTAATTTATGTTTCGCGCAATTTCCTGTATACTATAACGTATAGTATAAAACCTCTCAATGAAAAACACTGTTGTTCTTATAGTTCTCGACGGCTGGGGAATCGGACAAGATGATCAATCAAATCCTTTATACGAAGTAAAGCCAAAAACCATAGAATATCTGCGGCACAACTTCCCTTCCGGATCACTACAGTCAGCAGGACTGTCGGTTGGTTTACCATGGAAAGAAGAAGGAAACAGCGAGGTGGGACACCTAACTATGGGAATTGGACGTATTATGTACCAGCACTATCCGCGGATCAGTTTAGCTATTCAAGATGGCGTATTTCAAAAAACCGAAGCTCTCACCAATGCGTTTGATCACGCGCTACAAAATAAATCACGCATACACTTTGTAGGACTCGCAGGTCAAGCAAATATTCATTCCTCAATGGAGCACCTCAAAGAACTGGTCGCGCTTGCAACTCAAAAACAAATTCCCTATGTACTGCATCTATTTACCGACGGCAGAGACAGCGACCCACACGCTTCATTTGAAACTATTTCGCAACTCCCCACCCAGCACCTAGGAAGCATTTCAGGAAGATATTATGCCATGGACCGAGACAAGCATTGGGACCTCACTCAACGAGCATACGATGCTATAACCGGAACGGCACCGTATATTCCCCTTACCGATCTGCAAAAGCATATTGAACAAACCTACACAAAAAAGTTAAACGATGAATTTGTTATGCCCGTAGGAATCGGTTCGGCAGAAAATGCCATACACGACAACGACGCGGTATTCTTCTTCAATTTCCGAGAAGATCGCATGCGTCAACTTGCCGAAAGTTTTATTAACCTATACTTTACGCAATTCCCCGTAAAAAAATTTACCAACGTATATTGGGCATCTATGACTTTATACCGGGAAGATTTCGCTATTCCAGTTGCTTTCCCGCCAGACAAAATTGAAGGGTGCCTAGGAAAAGTATTGGCAGAAAATGCAAAGACACAATTACGTATTGCTGAAACACAAAAATACGCACACGTAACTTTTTTCTTTAATGGTTTAAATGATAAACCGTTTCCCAACGAATATCGAGTGCTCATTCCTTCAAAAATGATCCCCCGCCAGGAAGACGACCCCGAAATGCAGGCGCCCGCTATTACCACCCGCCTTATACAGGCCATAGAAGAAGAAACATTTGATTTTATTTTGGTAAACTATGCAAACCCCGACATGATCGCGCATACCGGAAATTACGAAGCATCAAAAAAAGCAATTCAAATCATTGACGAAGAACTGGCAAAAGTAGTAACTGCCGTTTTAAAAGGAAATACCACACTTATCATAACCTCCGACCACGGAAATATTGAGCGACTCTTTAACCCCATAACCGGAGAACCAGAAACAAAACACGACGCAGACCCCGTGCCTGTGTATTTGGTAGGAAAACGATTTTATCGCCCCGTTGAAGAACTTACTATACGCGAACATGAACACATGACTATTGGACTTCTCGCAGATATAGCTCCCACCGTGTTAGAACTTCTTAATATTCCAAAACCAAAATATATGACGGGAGAAAGCCTATTAAAACAATTATTATACGGGTAATAATTGTTTTAGTTTTCAATTATCAATTTCCAATTCACAATAAATTTTCAATGAAATAATTTTCAACCTGTATAATGTAATTTCGGACGGTTTGTATTATATATAGTATTTAAGCCACTCTCTTACGTTATTGACTTTATTTATACGGTGTGCTATAATACAAGCACGATTCAAATAGCACACCAAATCACATTTCTGATGGTACACCTCAGCCGAGAGCACTGTACCATCGCCTTTTTGAGAGCAGGAATGAATCATTTCGTTCGTGCTCTAAAAATCGCACATTAAAGTTTCCAAAATAAATTAGGAGTAAGGATGAAGTTATTTTCAAAAAATATCGTGTATGACATTAAAACTACAATTTTAATGTCGTTGGCAATGACCACAGCCGTAGTTGTTGTAGGATTACTCTTTGGAGACTACATAAAATATTTATGTTCTCTCCCTCCTCATTTTTAAATCCCCACCCTCTTAATTCTTTTTTTAAGAATTAAGAGGGTTCCTCTCTTGAGCTCATAAAGAAATTTGTGATCTCAAATTTGGTAGCAAATTAAAATTTGAATATAAAAACCTAAACCGTTCGGTTAATTCATCGAGTGATGAATATTTGAAAACGGGCTTCAACGCAACGTCTATTGTAGATAGACAAGGCACAGGAGGATAGTAAAATGAAAGCCGTAATTATAAGGATGCAAGGAGATGGAAATAAGATGTTATCCGAAGCAGCTGCCTCAAAAGCATTGGGTGGAACTATATACAGAGATCCAGCCAACAATTTTATTGCAGTGTTTAGTGAAGAGCTCTTTATAAAAATTAAGAATTTTATATCCGGAAATGCAAAAATTCTTAATGTAACTTATGTTCCAAGGGAGTGGAAACTCATTCTCGAGGAAAATAGACAAAAAAAATTACGCAGACGCGTAGAAGATGCTCTTCGTAAAACCGCAACAGAAGAACAGCTTAATGAGATTGCGCATATTTTAGGAGTGAAAACTGAATAGGTTCTCACTCAAAACCCCGTCGCTGACGGGGTTTATTTTATATTTTATGCCCTATGCCACCATTATTATATTCCCACAAAATCAAAATTATGTTCCATAGCCATATCTTACATTTGTGACGATCGTCACAAATGTAAGATTATAAGCAATAGAAGCAAAGAGAAATAGAAACTCTAACGAGAATTTTTATCTAGGACCCTTTCGACAGTTCCCTGCTTGGATATCTCTAAAATCTCAATAAATGAAGTTAATTTAAAGTCCCTCAAATCATCCACAAACAACTGCGGGATTTTTGTTTCTCCAAACCAAACACTTTTGTGAAGCATCTTAAAATCAAGTTCCATTAATACGTTTCTAAGCCATGCTCTATATTTCCGCTTCTTCTCCGGAATATCAAAGGACACCAAGACAACACCCTTCATAGACCCCATCTCATATGAAGAGGGGTTTGGTAAGGATGGTTTTTGTTTTAAAAGATAGGAGACAAATTTTATCCCTCTCTGAGTTAATGAAAGGTTATGTTTTAATAGTCCGTCTCGTTTCAATCTAGACACCATGACATAATACCGATTTCTTATTCTTTGCATTTCCTCAGCCTTAAAATCACGCGATGTATTAACATTTGCTAAATTCTTACGCAACTGACTCACTGATCCCATGGAGCACAAAAATGCATCAAACGCGCTTGCGTATGTTTTACGATGAATATTTCTTAAAAATTTCTCCCGTGAGACTCTCTTCATACTATAATAATACCAAAATAATAAAATTATATTATGATAAATAAAATACTACTTCTACCTCCATCTTACATTCGTGACGATCGTCACGAATGTAAGGTTATAATAAGAGTATAAAATATAGAATATAGAAAGAAGTGATTTTTATTTAGACAAATTGGACACGTTTCTATCCAAATCCTCATTACATATTACATAACGGGGTTTATTTTTTAGCACTAACCACAGAACGCTACTCGTTAATCATTGCCCTATTACAACCCCCTTTTCCCAAACTCAATTAATGTTTTAATCACCGAATCCGGATTCAAAGAAATACTCTCAATTCCCTCCTTTGCTAAAAATTGTGCAAATTCAGGAATATCTGAGGGAGCTTGTCCACAAATACCAATGTATTTTTTCTTGCCCCGGCAAATATGAATAATCTCAGATATCATAGTTTTGACCGCTTCATCGGTTTCGTTGCTAATTCCCCGAATACGTTCGTTACCATCTCGATCAATACCCAACAATAACTGGGTTAAATCGTTAGAACCAATACTCATACCATCAAACACCTCCAAAAATTCTTTTGCACGAATCACATTTGCGGGAATTTCACACATCACATAAACCTTCAATCCGTCTTTTAGTAGTCCCGCCTTTTTAATAAGTGTTTTTACTTTAACTCCTTCCTGTGGCGTACGACAAAACGGCACCATCACCTGCACATTAGAAAGACCCATTTCTTGGCGAACTTTTTTAATAGCCGCCAATTCCAAGAGAAACGCATTCGCAAATAATGGATGGTAATATCGTGATGCCCCCCGCCATCCGATCATGGGGTTTTCTTCATGCGGCTCATACAATTCTCCCCCAACCAACTGCCGATATTCATTGGTCTTAAAATCAGAGAATCGCACAATTACTGGGTTGGGGTAAAACGCTGCTCCAATTTTAGCAATCCCATACGCGAGTTTATCAATATAGAATTGTTTTTTATTCCCGTACCCCACAGTTTGCTTTTCAACCTCAGCTAACGCATGTTTTACATATGTGTGAATTTCACCATTGGTCATTGATTGGAAATTGGAAATTGGAAATTGGAAATTCTTTTGATTAATCTTCTCAAAATCAATCAAAAGGTTCGGATGTATTCCAATTTCTGAAGCAATAATAAATTCCTCTCGTGCCAACCCCACGCCACTATTCGGAATAAATGATTTTTCAAACGCGGTATCAGGGGTGGCAATATTCATCATAACGTGTACCTGTGGTTTTTTAAGTTTGGTAACGTTGTGTTCTTTTTTACTAAACCGTAGTGCTCCCTCAAGCACAATTCCCTCGCTGCCGGTTGTATCAATAGTTACCACGTCCCCTGTTTTTATTTTTTGAGTTGCATTCACACACCCCACCACACACGCAATTCCCAGTTCGCGCGAAATAATAGCCGCGTGTGAGGTACGCCCGCCCTTATCAGTAATAATGCCGGAAGCAATTTTCATAATCGGTTCCCAATCAGGATCGGTCATGTCGGTTATAAGTATTTCTCCCCTCTTAAACTGATAAATATCTTTCACGTCTAAAATAACCCGAGCAACACCAGACGCTATTCCGCTTCCCACCGCTGCACCACGCACTAACTCCTTTCCGTTTTGTGTGCGTTCATATTCTACATAGGTAGAAAAATCTTTTTGTGCCTGCACAGTTTCGGGGCGCGCTTGTACAATATATAATTGCCCCGTCTCTCCATCTTTTGCCCATTCAATATCCATAGGAGTCCATTTTTTATGAACTCGAGTATAGTGTTCCTCAATCAACATTCCCCAATGCGCCAACTTTAAAATTTCCGCATCAGAAAGCGCAAATATATGCTGTTCTTCAACGGGAACGTCTACGATTTTGGTGGGTTTGGAACCATCGGCATAAATCATTGCCCGTTCTTTTTTTCCTAATTTTTTATTAATAATAGGATTATATATATGCTTTCCGGTATGAGAAAGCAGCGGCTTAAACACTAAATACTCATCGGGAATAACTTCACCTTGTACAATCATTTCTCCCAGTCCCCACGTAGCATTAATATTTATTACATCTTTAAAACCCGACTCAGTATCTACGGTAAACATAATTCCCGAAACTCCTTTGTCGGAACGAACCATCTTTTGAACCCCCACCGAAAGCGCAATACGCATGTGATCAAATCCCTTATCGTGCCGGTATGAAATAGCCCTATCGGTAAATAGCGACGCAATACATTTTTGTACCGCGGTTACTAAATGATCACCCCCGCGAATATTAAGAAAAGTTTCTTGTTGCCCCGCAAACGATGCTCCCGGTAAGTCTTCTGCGGTTGCCGAAGAACGCACCGCAACATCAACGTTCTTTTTGTATTGCCGTTCCATGCGCTTATAGGCACCACGAATTTCTTTCTCTAATTCCACCGGCATATGCGCATGCAAAATTGCCTCACGAATTAATTCTCCCCGCTTTTGTAAATTTTTTAAGTCTTTTGTATTAAGAGTTTTAAGTGTTTCTTGTATAAAATCGGAAAGTTTTTTTTCTTCTCCCTTTTCCGCACTCCATGTTCCATGTTCCATAAAATATGTATACGCATGTGCGGTAACCACAAACCCATCAGGAATTTTTACTCCTTGGGGCTCAAGATATTTAAATAATTCTCCTAAAGACGCGTTCTTTCCTCCGACTTGTGATACATCATGAATTGTAATTTCACGAAGTTGTTTAATAAAATCAGTTTTTGATTGCATGAGATTCATTATAAACGAAAAAGTAAAAAGGATAAAGTAAA
>JAKBUF010000013.1 GCA_021844025.1 bacterium
GACCGCTATATCCTTTTTTCACTAAGTATTCTATCTCCTGACGTTCAACGTAGGAGAGATTTGTGGTGTGTATCTGACGCATACTTCTATGCTAGCAGAGTGTCCGTAGATATTCCGGAATTGGCGATTGCCAGCTCGCAATACACGTACGCTCGGTTTAGTTCATTTCCAACCAGACACGTGGCGATCGTCAGAATCTGACGGTTGGTAAAAATAATCGTACATTTGCTCTGTTTTGCCATTTTATCTTTCTCAATAATAGCAGGAGCGGCAAAAGTGCCGGAATATTTTCCGGCACCCACAATAATAAAAAGAACTTTAAAAAAATAATAAAGAGGAGGAAACTTGGGAGCTATCGTTGTGACCGATACACCTGAAAAAGTCCTTTCTTCTATGATAGGCGTTCAGTTAACAGATATCCAAAATGCCATTAATGCCCTGCAAAAACAAGGATATCGAGTTAACAAAATTAGAAAAAAGGATGGTGGATACAGAACTACATTTATTCCCCCTATACAGTTATTACTGGTTCAGAGAAAGATTAAAACTTTCCTAGTAAGATCTTTTCAAGAATGGTCTAGGGGATTATATGGGACATACAAAAATACTTCATATGTTGACCATGTAAGGACTCACTCAACCGACAGATACTTCTTTCATATTGATTTAAAAAATGCTTTCCCATCTGCTCAAACTGAAATTATTAAACCACTCATCTATGAAAAGTTTTTTGAAAGAACGAATAATAAAGTGTTGAGCAAAAGGATGGTTAACCTATTTTATGATTTAACCACTTTGCCTGGACTTTTCCGTGTGTTGCCCCAAGGGACCCCAACTGCTCCGTTTCTATTTTATCTTGTTTTGGGGAAAAGCGGGTTGGTAAACAAAATATCTTCTATCAGAGGTAATTTAAATGTAACTGTATATGTAGATAATATTTTGGTTTCATCTCGAAATTCAATTAACACAATAATACAGGAAAATATTCAGGAAAAAGTAGTATCCTGTGGATTTTGTATTAACAATAAGAAAACGGCTTATTACGACAAATTTTATTATCAGCCGATTATCAATGGACTGAGAGTTGCTGATGAAAGAGTCGTTTTACCCAAAAAACAACTGAGAAAATTACGGGGATTAATCCATAGAGCGTTATATAACCCAAAGCTAATTCCTCAGGCAAAGGGAATAATAGCTTCATTACGTCCTATTTACGGAGGAATACCTCCCCAGTTAATGAATTCGCATCTTAAGCTTTCCTTTAGAGACAAACGGGCCCAATAATGAATAACATATAATTGGGTCTGTTTTTTATATGACAACCCTATGCCCTTACCTCCTCAACTACTGCTTCTAAACCTATCGCGTGGGATCCTTTGATTAATACCACATCTCCCTGCTTCATAACTTCTTGTAATTTTAATCCTGCTTCTTGCGCGGTATCAAATGAGTGAACCGCCGCTTCATACATTCCTTTTTCTATTGCTTTTTGCGCCATAAGTTTGGCCCGGGTGCCTACGGTAATTAATACATCAACACATTGCGCGGCAAGTATGCCTGCTTTTTCATGAGCTTCTATAGAAAATACTCCTAGTTCAAGCATGTCTCCTAATACCGCTACTCGGCGTGTATGCGCTACCAATTGCATGGTTTTTAATGCCATTTCCAGAGCCGCGGGAGAAGAGTTATAGCTTTCATCTATAATTTGGGTTCGTTTGATACCCGGAATAATAACAGACCTTCCTTCTACTGGTTTGTAATATTTTTCAATTGCCTGTGCAATGTCTAATAAATTAAGCTGTACATATTCACTTGCTACCGCAACTGCGCTTGCTACCGCGTATGCATGTGCTATAGAAAATGCATGTGATATAACAAAAGGAACTTCGGATCCTTCGTACTGAATTTTACACACAATTCCCGTAATTTTATTTTGCACCACCGTGTGCTTGATATGGGTAATACGCACTGTGGCTTTTGTAGATTGCCCAAAGGTAATTACGCGCGCGGTTGTTTTTTTACAAATGGCTTCAGTGTGTGAATCATCGGCATTCAAAATTGCTTTTTGGTGGGCTCCCAACGCGTGTACTAACCGAGACTTTTCTTTTACCACTGCTTCAACCCCCTCAGGATAAAATTCAACATGTACCGGTGTCTCTCCAATAGCGGTAATTATTCCCATGCTGGGGTGCGCAATAGAAAGTAGGTACGCAATATCTCCTGCTTTGTCTGCTCCATACTCTAATATGAGTACTTCGGGATATTTGCTTTTGCGTATTATGAGTGTGCGCACATATGATCCTATAATAACCCGCGTCCAAAACCACCATGCGGGGTGAGTAACTGCATTCCAATTTCCCAATATGGTAAGGGGAACTCCTAATTCATTATTAAAGTTTGCTTGTGTTTTTCTTACGCGTTTATAATCTTTTAGTACTGAATAAACTGCCTCCTTAGCAGACGTTTTTCCCACACTCCCCGTAATAGCAATAATGTACGGTTTATACACTCGCACAGTACGGCGCGCAAGCACGCGCAGTGTGGTATGTAGTATTGAGATAAGAAATGTTTTTATATGTCGTTTCATACTAGTTATTCATGCGTAGGCGTAGTGGTTGCGGTTCGGTCGGGCGCGATTTCATAGTAGTTTAATAAATACTGCGCAAAATTTTTAAACGCCGGCACCACAGTTTGCCCCGCTAAAGGCGCGTGCTGTGGATTTACTAGTTTGAGTAAAATAATAAATTTAGGATGTGATGCGGGAGCAAAACCAATAAATGTATTGATAAATTTGTCATTGTAGTATCCTCCGCCTTTTGGTTTTGGAATAAACGCAGTTCCTGTTTTACCCGCGATATTGTATTGTGGAATTGCGGCAAGAATATTTTTGTCTACCGCTGAAACCATCATGTTCTTCACTTTATTTGCGGTTTCTTCGCTCATAACGCGACGAATGACTTGTGTTTCTTCGTCGGTGCGAATAATGGGCTTTAGTAATAATCCCCCATTCGCAATGGCAGATTCCGCAGTAATAAGCTCAATGGGAGTAATAGCAATACCTTGCCCGTACGAAGCTGTGGCGTAGTTTATTTCTTCCTTTGATCCTTCAATATTACGAATGTTTCCTCTGATTTCTCCCGGAAGATTTATACCCGTTGCTTCACCGAGCCCAAAATTTTTAAAATATGAGGCAAAAATATCTTTTCCCATGGTACGCTCTGCAAATGCTGCTCCGGTATTGAGTGATTGCTCAATAACATTGGTCATGGTGAGCGTGCCGTGTGCCTTGCGATCCCAGTTATATATGGTCATACCATTGAGCGTGAGTGAGCCGGTGTCGTGGTATGTGGTATCGGGAGTAATTTTACCAGAATCAATTCCCGCAGACATAGTAAGCACTTTAATAACAGATCCGGGTTCGTACAATGACTGCACGCAATTATTTAGAAAAGTTCCAATGTCATATTGTGAATATTCATTTGGATCAAAGCTTGGCATATTTGCCATAGCAAGAATTTTTCCGGTGTAGGGGTCTTCTACAATTGCGCTAGCGCTGTCTGCATTCCACTGAGACATGAGACTTTTGATGATTTGCTCTGCTTCTGCTTGTACGTTTCTATCAAGAGTAGTGTAAATATCTTTACCTGCTTGCGGTCCTTGTATGGAATCTTTTTTTATAACTCCGTTAATTCCACGTAACTCTTGATCAAACTGGAGTTCTAAACCGTAGCGTCCGGACACTTTGTCGTCTTGCCCCGAAGACACAAATCCAAATACTTGCGATGCCATAGTTCCAAACGGATAAAAACGAAACGATTCGTCTTTTTCATAGATACCTTTTATTTGTAATGCTTTTACTCGTTCTACCTCTTCGTCTGACGCCTTTTCTTTAATGAGTTCATATAAATCATTGTGTTTGTTAAATGATTTTTCTAGTGTTTCTACTGGAATTTGTACCAAGGGAGCAATTGCTAACGCGGCTTCATTTGGTTTTTCTAATTCTTTAGGAACCGCATATAAAATAGGATAATCCTTGTTTAATACAGCGGGAATTGCGTTGCCGTTTTTGTCGGTCATATATAAAACACCGCGCTGAGCTTCTAATTCTCCGGACGCGGCATCTTGTGCCTGTGCTTGTTTGGTATAATACTGCCCCTTTGAAACTTGAATAATATATAAATTGGCGAGTAACGCGCCAAAAATTCCTATGCATGCTATACGGATAAACCAGAACTTGAATTTCATAAGTGAAGTATTATGGATTCTGTATTATGTATTAAGGAAGAATACTCTTACAATTTTATATTCATAATACTTACTACTTAATACCTTATACAGAAGACTAATTTAAACACACTATTTGACCTAGACATCTGAGACACTTTCATAAATTTCCAATGAGCAATCTTCTATTACAGTATATCAAGGAAGCGTATTGATGCGCAATACATTTTAGTGACGAGTGACGAGTGGTTAGTGATTAGGAGAGACTAAATCACTGACGTGCCGCAACGGAAGGATTGGTTGCATACAGCGGATGCTTTTCTAATACCAATCCACGAGATTGAAGGAAAGATTCTTGGTTTGCTTCGTCTAAGTAGGAATATAAATTGTTTTTTACTTCTGCGGTCTGTACCTGCGCGTGAGCTAATTGATTTTGGTTGTCTACTAGATCTTGTCGTAATGCCGCCACTTTATTATAGAGAAGCACCCCCTCTACGAAAGATGCGCAAATTAGCACGAGTAATGCTGCTATTGCTATATTGCCCTTTAGTTCTCTTTTTTTAAATTCTATGACGGTCATATATTTAGAAAATTTTCAATTATCAATCCGCAAGCTAGCGGACCAATTTTCATTAAATTTTATAATTTTTGTAATTTTTAATTATGCTTTTTCAAATACTCTTAGTTTTGCGCTGCGGGAGCGAGGATTTTTTTCTATTTCCTCATTGGTGGGAACAATTGGTTTTTTGGTAATGATTTTGCCTTTTTGTTCCTTTTCCCACGTTCTGAATGTTTGTTTAATAATGCGATCTTCTAGTGAATGGAATGAGATAATTCCTACACGCCCCTCTGGTGCTAGTATTTGTAATCCATCGGCAAGCAGAGTCTTTACATTGTCTAATTCTCCGTTTACATATATGCGCAATGCTTGAAATGTGAGCGTTGCCGGATGAATACGTTGCGTTTTCCTCCGTGGCAGTATTTCTTCTATGAGGGCGGCAAGCTGGTGTGTGGTATATATGCGTTCTTGTTTGCGGCGTTCAACTAAGTGTTGTGCAATCCTGCGCGCATGTCGTTCTTCTCCGTAGGTGAATATAATGTCTGCTAATGCCTCTTTGGAGAATGAATTAACAACCTCATGAGCTGCCGGGCGGTCAGAGTGTACATCGTAGCGCATGTCTAATGGGCCATCTTGCAAAAAACTCATTCCTCGGTTTGCATCTTGTATTTGTACTGAAGAAAAACCCAGATCGGCTAATAACGCGTGTACGGGAGGAATTGATTTCTGAGAACAGATTTCCCTGACGCGCGCATAGTTGCTCCATACAAATGTAATGCGAGACTGATCATACGCGGCATATGTATTACGCAGGTTTTTTTCTGTTTGCTGTAATATGTTTTTATCCCAATCAATACCCAGAAACACTCCGCCGGGCATAATATGAGTCAATATTTCCTGAGCATGCCCTCCTCCATTTACGGTAGCATCTATAGCAACCATTCCTGGCTTGTATCTCATTATGTGTATAACCTCATGTAAAAGAACGGGAATATGGGACATGTTATTAATTTTCAACTTCCAATTATCAATTTTCAGTGAATTTTCAATTTTAAAATTAAATCATTAATTGAAAATCGTGAATTGATCATTGAAAATTATTAAACTATATCCCTAACTCTCCCAGCTGTTCGGCAATTTCATCTGATTCTCGTTCGGTTCTGGTTTTATAAGACTTCCACTCTGATTCATTCCAGACTTCAATGCGGTTATATAATCCGGTGACTACTGCGTTTTTTTCAAGCCGCGCGTAGGTGCGCAAATGTTCTGGAATTAAAATTCTTCCCTGCGCATCAAATTCAACATCACCCGCTCCTGAAAGCATGAGTCGCACAAAGGCTCGAGATCCGGATTGAGCAAGCGGGAGGGTAATTAATTTTTGTGCTAACGATTCCCATTCCTTTTGTGGGAACACAAACAAACAATGATCTAGTCCCCGAGTAATAACCGCTCCCCCATCTAATTGAGAACGAAACTTAGCAGGAATTGCCATTCTGCCTTTTGGATCAATGCTATGTTTAAATTCTCCAAGGAACATATATAAGTTTTAAAGTTATCAAGTTGAATGTGTTATTTTCTTCTTTGTTCACCCGATAACATCACAACAAACTTTGTATCCCTCACTGTATACGAACTGTTGTTATGTTGTCGGGGTTCGTCGGTACCCAAAAACATGGGTGAACAAAGAAGGAAATTTGGGCTTATTTTACGTTATCCACACCGTTATCCACTTTTCCCCACTTTTACTTTATTATACCCACTTTGTGCACCATTGCAACACTCCCCTGTGGATAACTACTTAGACACCGATTTACACCAATTAAACACAGATATACACAGATAAAAATGATCCCCTTAGGTAATGTTTCCTATGCAGATAAACAAAAAAAACACCCATGATGCGGGTGTATTGTCTTTTTATTAGAAATTAGAAATTCAATGAAAATTGGGAATTGATTATTGAAAATTAATTAATAATAGTATCCTCCTTTTATGGGAAATTTCTTTTTTTCAAATGTAGCTACCATATACCAGCCCCATGAAACTGTGCGGCCATCGGTACCAATGAAATCAAACCAAATATTAGGAAACATATCTCGGTCAAGCCATCGCTCTGCATCATCTTCGGCTGGATCGGAAATAATAATATTTTTTTCTGTTATTGAAATTACTACGCTGTAATGATCTCCGTCACGATCAAACCACCCAATAATAACCGGCAAGTTTTCCTTGTTAATAAAATATTCCAACTCTTCAATGGTTCCCCCCTCTTTTGCAAACACAAACCCACCAATTTCTTTTGCGGCCTGAATCATTCCTTCGTGTTCGGTACCCACGCTCATGGTTGCAGAAGCCAACTTCATGAGTTGTTCTTCTGAATACACTTTACCAAAATGAGAAAGCAAAATTTGAAGAGACGCCGGACCACAGAGACCCGGTGATTGTATTGAATGAGTCACCTGTACTTTTTTGTTCTTTTTTTTAAATAACATAGAGCTAAAAAGTGTTGTTTTTCTTTTTGTTGTTGGATGGTGGGCGTTACTGGATTCAAACCAGTGATCTTACAAATGCGTCCAGTTACATTTTCACAAATGTAACTGGGTAAAAATGCAACGCTCTAACTTCACCCCGTTAGATATTCCGTGGACCCTGCAGGGATCGGATCCCAGTATAAGAGCAGGCTCTATACGGGACTATCGCCTGCGACCACTTAGTGCGCACACCTGAACTTCATCATCAGAGGCAATATATGTTTCCCTTGACCCTTATGAATACGTGCCCCGTTACATTTGTGGGCAACACAGGATTCGAACCTGTGACCTCTGCAATGTGAATGCAGCGCTCTAACCAACTGAGCTAGTTGCCCAAATATAAATGTAACGAGGTGAAAATCGTACGCCCTAACTAAGCTATGCGCGCATACATATTGAGTTTTTACACTATACCAAAAACAGCATAGTTATTCAACTATGCTGTTTTGTGTAATTATCCGCATTAATCGGTGTAATAATCTGCGTATATCCGTGTTATAAGGTTATTGCAACTCAACCACTGCTCCCGCCTCTGTTAACTTCTTTTTCATTTCTTCCGCTTCTTCTTTCTTTACGTTCTCCTTTACTACCTTTGGAGCTCCATCAACAATGTCTTTTGCTTCTTTCAAGCCAAGACCGGTAATTTCTTTTACCACCTTAATAACGTTGATTTTTTGTTCACCTGCTTCTTTTAGAAACACGTTAAACGCGGTTTTCTCTTCTGCTACCGCTGCTGCACCAGCTCCCGCTGCCGCAACCGGCATTGCTGCTGATACACCGAACTTTTCTTCCAAAGCTTTCACCAGATCTGCTAATTCAAGCGCAGTCATGGATTCAACTTTGTCTAATATATCTTTGTATTCCATAATGATTCAAACTTAATTTTTAATTTTATAATTTTTTGAATTTTTATTTAATTTCTAATGAACCATTTAATTATTGAAAATTTAATGAAAATTGGAAATTAATAATTGAAAATTTATTTCTTCTTCCTTGCTACCTGATCCAGGGTGTAAGCTAATTGACGCATTGGTGCTTGCAGCATGCCCATTAACTGAGCCAACAATACTTCTCGCGAAGGTAGCTGCCCAATTCGTGTCATGTCTTCTTGAGAGAAGAATTTTTTGGTTTCTGCGGCATATCCTCCTAACATTTGGAAAGAGGTGTCTTTGTCTAACCCCTTAATAAAACGATACACCACGCCACCAATCTCAGAGATGTCTCCGGGAGAAAATATAGTGGCTACTTGCCCGTTAAATTGTTCGGGGTCAACCGTAATATCTTTCTCGGTAAACACTCTTTTTAATAAGCGCTTCTTTATCACACGATACGTTGCACCCAGCGCTCGCGCAGAGTTTTTAAGCTGGGTGACTTGTTTTACCGGCGTTTTTGAAAAATCAACAAACACCAGTGACTGCGCATCTGTAGCTAACGCATTCCCCTGTTCTATTTCTTGTTTTTTTTGTAATTTTGATTTCATAGAATTGATATCTATCCCGATGTGATCGGGATGACGATTTTATATATTCACTAGTGTTCATATAAAATCAGTCAAAAAACGACCTTTTAAGATCGCACACCATACAAAAAGAATGTATCCTCGGCAGGTTCCGCCTTATTGGCGAGATAAACTTACTCCCTTTTGGGAAGCCTGCTGTCTGCAGATCTTTAGTAAAGAGTAGCGCATTAACTTTGTTTTGTCAATCATAAACCCCGCATGAAAGCGGGGTTTATTGTTATTATATATTCAGATTATTATGCCTTTAAGACGTCTGATTCTTCTTCAATGGTTTCCTGCCCTTGCTTCTTAAAGAAAATCCAATAGATCAAGAATGCAATGACCAGTAAGAGTAGTAAACTAAACCACCAAGATCCTAAGAGTCCACGAAATGCGTCAAATACGCTTGCGGTTAATGAACGTCCCGAAAGTACTTGTGCAGTTAAGTATGAACTTACTGATTGCGGATGATCTTTCGTATCGGCAAAATTTAAGACTGAACTAAAGATAAGAATGTCTCCTTTATTTACTCCGGTACTTACATTTCCTTGCACGGTAATGACTCCTTGATCTCCCGGTTGTAACGTACCAAGCGCATAGGTGGTGCCATTTGCGTCTTGTTCAGATACTCCACGCGTGCTAGCAGTTTTGATTTCGTCGGTTTCTGCGGGCACAATTATTTTAATAAATGCGTTGTTTAATGCATATGAGCATCCGTTTTTATACGTTAAGGTATAGGTAAACGCCTCTCCTGCATTCATGTCTTGTGGAGTTGCGGCGGGCACAATCAAAATACATGATTGTCCGTTTCCATTAAAGCTTGTGGTAGTTACCGTGGTTACGGTGTTACTCACCACTCCCCCCCCTCCTATTTCTGTACGAATTGCCAAAATATAACTATACACGGTTCCGTATGCGTTTTTAGCAACGGCGCGATAGAAGTATGTGGTGTTTGGAACTAACCCGGTTAATGCATATGAAATATGCGCGCCGGTTGATCCGTTTCCTACTTGTTGCGCAGGCGTACGAGCTCCTAACGCTGCGGTGGTACCATATTCAAACCATGCGGTTGTGCTATCCACACTATTAGGATTTACCGAGGCGTTCACGAGTCCTGAGTTTTGAGTAATGTATGAAGGGGCTAGGGTGGTTACGGTTGGTAATTTTCCCGCAACACCTGAACCGAATGTATTAAATGACAATACATTCCCATATGAGGTTCCTACTTGGTTACGTCCTGCGGCTCGGTAGTAATATGTTTTACCCGATTGTAATCCAGTAAGATCAACACTAAAGGGAGTAAAGTTTTGAGAATTATTTATAGTTTTTTCGTTGGTCTTGGCATCCATGGTGTCTTTGGTCAAACCATATTCAAACCATGCATATCCAGTGTATCCGTTGGTAAACATGGATCCATAGATACTTGCTCCAGTGAGAGAAATTGCAGAAGCGTTGTCGGTGTTTACTAACGGTCCTCCGGCACTACTTCCCCCTCCGCCACCTCCGCCATTTCCTCCACAGTTAACGGTGCATCCGCCCCCATTACTGGTAGTAGTAAAGTTCATGACTGATCCGGTTGATCGCCCAATGGAGTTTTCTCCTACCACACGGTAGTAATACATGGTATTTGCAGAAAGTCCCGAAATGCCCGCGCTTACTGACTGTGCGCTATTTGATGCGGTTAATGATTGTGACGCGGTTAAGGTGCCCAACGACGCAGTAGTACCATATTCAAACCAGTAGTTAGTTGCCAGTCCATTCGGATTTATTGAACCTTGCAACGAGGCAGCTGTTTGCGTAATGTTTGTTGCCGCATTGGTAGTAACGGTGGGTGATGAATTTCCATTTCCCCCATTTCCTGTGGTAAAGCTCACGACACTTCCATATGAACGATCCTTACTGTTTTGTGCCGCGATACGATAATAATAGGTGGTGTTTGCTGAAAGTCCTGAAATACCCGCAAACACATTTACAGCCGCAGATCCTGCACTCAAAGATGAGGCACTGGTACGAGACCCTAATGATTGCGAAGTTCCGTATTCAAACCAATACGAAGTTGCTAAATTATTTGAATTTACTGATCCATTTAAACGAGCGCTAGAAGTGGTAATAGTGTCTGCTGAGGTAGTTTGTACTGTAGGAGCTGATTGATTACCTCCATCTCCCCCACCTGTTGTTACAAAACTCATTAATGAACCGTACGAACGGCCCTTATCGTTTTGTGCGGCGATACGATAATAATAGGTGGTGTTTGCTGAAAGTCCTGAAATGCCCGATGCAACATCTGATGTTTGTGAACTTGATCCTGCAGCTTGCACGCTGGTACGTAATCCTAATGTTTGTGAAGTTCCGTATTCAAACCAATATGAAGTTGCTAACCCATTTGCATTTAATTGACCATGTAATTGAGCTCCTGAAGTGGTAACGCTCGTTGCCGCGTTCGTTGCCACTGTAGGCCGTGCGGTAGTGTCTCCCCCTGAGGTTCCCGTGGTAAATTGTAATACGGGGCCACTTGCACGTCCTTTATTATTTTCTGCTACAACTCGATAATAATATGTAGTATTCGCTGAAAGTCCTGAAATAATTGCACTTACTGTTTGCGCCGAAGTAATAGATTGTGACGCAGTGCGTTGTCCTAATTGAGAAGTAGTTCCATATTCAAACCAATACATGGTTGCGAGTTTATTGGGATCAACGTCTCCATGTAAGGTAGCGGCCGATGTTGAAATGTCGGTTGCTGAAAGCGTATTGGCGGTTGGTATTCCTCCGGTGCTGTCGCTTGCCGCAACAAATTTGAAGCGTACCACTAATGACCCTTGAGTGCTCCATCCTCCCTCAATATTTCCAATGTTGACTCCGTTTGATGATGTTATTTCTGCGCCCGTTTGCCCTGCTGGTAACGGAACACTTGAAGTATTTGTTTGATTCGGTTGCCATGCTACAGAATCAAATACCATTTGCCACGGGGTTTGCGGGGCTCCCTGAATGTTTACTGTTGCGTACCCCGCAACCACAGACGCGTTGTCTGCCCATAATTTTGAGGTTGCCTGAATGGTTCCGGTTACAGGATTCACATTGAACGATACGTTCATGCGAGTATTGTTCGCGGTGACTGTTGAATTGTTGTGGTAGTATAATGCAAAACTTATTACATCGTTTGCCTGCGCGTTCACTTGATTATTCCATGTTTGTGTATTTGGTGTTTGTGTATAATTTGAAACACGTAATGACGCGAAGTCTTGTGGATCATTATTAAATATAGGGTTCTGGGTATTTACTGAGCTAGATACTGCTACTATAGAAGTTCCGCCACCAGAAGGACCAGCGGGTTTGGAGCTAATACCTCCTCCCGAATTTCCTCCACCACTACTTCCTAGGGTAAATGAGACTACCGACCCATTATTGCGCCCTGATTGGTTCTGAGCGACTACCCGAAAATAATAGGTGGTTCCACTTGAAAGACCTGATATAGTAGTAGAAACATTTGTTGCTGACGTACCATTTCCTCCTGCCTGTACACTAGTCATAGACCCCAAAGATGCTGAGGTTCCGTATTCAAACCAGTATGAAGTCGGTTCTCCATTTGCGTTTACTTGCCCGTTAAGCGTTGCGCTGGTTGCGGTTAGATTGCTAGCAGTGCCCGTTGATACGGTCGGAGCTGCTGTTTGTGCCGCAGCTGAGAACGGTAAAGAACCGGTGCCTAATATGGTTACGACCAGTAAGATACTAATTCCAATCTTTTGTATAAAATTTGTCATAATTTTGGTACGTTTTTTGGTTTGTATTATAGCATAGTGATATTTCAATGTCAATACTTCCCCGGTGAATTCTCACGCTAAACGCACCATAGTTTGCAGGCTAATTGCAACACCTAGGAATAGTAGCATACTCGGGCCATATGGCACATACACATATAGGGCCGTCCGATTGGCCGGCCATTGCCCGTATGCTACGGGCAGATTATTCGATGCGCGAGATAGCTCGAACGATCGGCAAAAGTCCCGGTTCGATTGCTCGTCATGTACGAGACTACGGAGGTCGACAAGGATACGATGTTCGTGAAGTCCGCAGGAGAAAGCACATGAAGCGCATTGATGCCATGGCAGGCATCCGCGTGTTGGTTGGTTCGCTGCTTCGTACCGTGATACGGGAACTGAAACGACACCGGTCTCCCGAACAGATCAGTGGTGTTCTCCGTATGAATGGATGTACACTTGCCGCAAGTACCATCTATCGGTACATCGCAGAACGGGCACCGCATCTCAAACAGTTTCTCCGTTCGCAGAAAGGAAAGTATCGACGGAGGCGAGGTACGAAAACGAGAGAGCACCACCGAGAAACGGCCACAAAACATCGTATTGATGAACGACCGGCAATCGTTGAACGACGCAGTAGGATCGGCGACTTCGAAGGTGATACGCTTATGGGACGAGACAAGCGTGTTCGTATCGTTTCGTTCGTCGATCGGAAAAGCGGCTATCTGATTGCCTTCTTGCTCCCCAAAATGAATGCCGCATTGCTGACCATGCTTGCACTCAAGCGGTTCAGACGTATTCCCAAAAAGAAACGACACACGAGTACGCTCGACAACGGGACGGAGTTTTCCGATTGGGAACGGTTCGAAGCAAAAAGCGGTATGACCGTCTACTTCGCCTATCCCTATCATGCATGGGAACGTGGTACCAACGAAAACACCAATGGACTCCTGCGACAGTATTTCCCGAAATCGTATGACTTCAATCTCATTACACCGGAGGAACTTGCAGCTGTCGTACGTCGGCTGAATAATCGTCCGCGCAAACGACTCGGATTCAAAACCCCGCACCAGGTATTCTGGAAACAGTGAGTGTTGCAATTAGTGTGCTAATTCAAACCCACATATAAAATTTCAATTATTTTGTGCTTAAAATCTTATATATAGGGCTGTCTTCTTGTGGTGCAAACACACGCAAGAAGACAGCTAAAATCAATTGTGAGGGTTTACTGGACCCCCACTGCCAGCCGGAGGATTTATAATAATAGTTGGATTACTGTTATTGGTTTGTCGGAGCAACTTGTATGTTATTACTCCACCAAGAATAACCGCAGTAGCGCCAAGAGCCCATTTCCACCAATCCCCACTGGAAGATTCGACTTTTTCATTCCTGTCACTACTCTCATTGAATCCAAGAGACAGGCGAATAGAGGCGATACCTTTCCCCAAAAGGTCAACTTTCTCACTCAAAGAATTTAATTGGTCTCCCATTGATTCAATCTCTCCCCCATCTCCAAACGCTTTTTCCAGCAGTTCAGATAGTTTGAGAAAATTTTCATTATCTCCAGAATCAACCTTTTCTTTGCGTAATCTTTCCAATTCGTTGTAAGATACAATTTTGATTAGGTTTGTAGCTGAAATTACTAGGGATTTCCCTTTTTCTCTTTCAAGAACCTCTGTGGGATTACCACAATTAGCAATGCTGAAGTTTCTCATTTCGCCCGTTTGAAAAACCTCATTCTTCACAAATAGAATTGTTCCGGGGGTCATTATCCCATTAACATATCCACCCGATCCCGTCTGTGTTTTAACGGGAACACGGGGTCCATCGTATTTAACCAACCATTCGTCTTTCTCCAACATCCGTAGAGCATTAACGGGGTCGGCACCAATCCTTAGAATTGAAAGTTTCTTTTTCTTTGCTTTCGTAGAATCAGCAGCTGGTTGTTTTTTGTCATCAGCTGTTTTTTTTGCTTCCTCTGTTTTTTTTCCAGTCAAGACTGGAAATCTTACCTCTTGCGCGTTAGCAAGCTGCGCAGAAAGAAAAAATAAAACGAAAATGAAAAATAATCTTTTCAATGGAGCCTCCTTATTGATTTATTTTTATAATATAATGTAATGTTCTACCAAAATTTGCTACCTTCAGAATACTGCTATACAATAAAAAAGTCAAGCATGCAATATCTTTACATGGCATTAAAAAAGAGCCATAAAATATAGCTCTTTGGGGTGCGGGTCCACGAGGGCTCGAACCTCGATCATCGGTTTTGGAGACCGACATTCTACCGTTGAACTATAGACCCTACTCTTTGTGTATTATCCTATCACAGGAATAAAATAAAATCACCCTTACAGGTGATTTTTACGGTTATATTAATTGGTAGCTGCTACCTTGGTTACTTAATTTATACTTTCACCTGCTTGTGATTGGTATGCGCGCGGCACCACGGACAATGTTTCTTAATTGCCAATTTTCCCTCTGATTTCTTGTTGCGACGCGTATAATAATTCCGCCGTTTGCATTCGGTGCATTGCAACCCTATTAAATTCTCTCTAAATTTTGATTTAGCCATTGCAGTGGAATATATCTTAATTTGAAATAAAAATCAAATTCTGAGCCAAAGGGGAGAATCGGACTCCCGACCTCTTTCTTACCAAGAAAGCGTTCTACCACTGAACTACTTTGGCGTGTTAAAAAATTAAAGCCCCATTTGAGCGCTTTACTATGGTAAAGGAAAAGAGTAAAAAATGCAAGATATTTTGAGCCACCTCGCGGACTCGGACCGCGGACCTACTGTTTACAAAACAGTTGCTCTACCAGCTGAGCTAAGGTGGCGTCAGATATACATATAAATTAAATATGGT
>JAKBUF010000014.1 GCA_021844025.1 bacterium
TTGTATGCTATAATACCCGTACAGAACATTGAAAAACAATTTAGTTGTGACGGGGTTGTGTGGAAAGAGTTTATACTCGTTCTGTACACCCGCGCAACAACTAAATTTAAAAACATCCCAAAAGGAGTCAAATGAAGAAGCTATTAGTGGTTACACTTGTAACTTTAATATCTCTATCCTCTGTTATTTTTAGCCAGGAATTAACTCTGACTAAAAAGTATGCCGGTATGCTGTATGCTGGTCAGTATAATGAAGATTTGAAGGTTTCTCATTCAACCAGTATAAGAATTGCTGGTGAAATGAAAATGATTCTTAGTAACTCAACCGACCTATTCCTGCGTGGAGTGTATTCCTCCGATAACTCAAACTTGGGACAATTCTGGTTTGAGGAGCGTGGAATATTCACGCTTCGCTTCGGATATATGGCACGACCCATAGCATTCCTTAACCGTCCAATGCCAATAAGTGCCGGAGCTCATTTTGAGCCCCCGGCACTCGCTGCAATCCCTGGATCATCTTTTGGAGCGCTTGCTCTAAAAGAGTTTGATGGATTTTCGGTATATGGGGGAGTATATACAAAGGGTTTAGATCCGGAAGCAAATGCCGGATTTAAATTCATGTTTTTAGGAACAGAAATTAAAGCCGGGTCGTTTCTAAATTTGAATACCAGCGACAAAGGAATCGCCGGCGGATTCAAAAATCCTGTTGGTCAGGTAATTGTCTATCGTACGGAATCAACAACATCATTTTTTTGGACGGTTAATCTAGGAGATGTTATTGATCCTTACGTTACCATTGTGTCTAAGAAGAATTCTAATAACAGTGAGTTCGGTTTTACAAAGACCCTAAAAGTTTCCAATCAATATACAAATGATTTATATGGTCTTTTAGGTCTTGCATATAATTTGGAAAATAAAGCGGTGATGATGTATGTCTGGATGTACATAGACTAATTTGCACACAAAAAAGCACTGGCGATTGTCGGTGCTTTTTCTATTTTTTCCATTTTGAATAAGTTTTTTCAAAGTCCGAAGTTTTATATATAAATAAAAATCGGTCTCTATATTTGAGTCCTTGAATAATAGAACCCGCAAGAAGTCCAAGAATAATGGGGTCTGTTATGTGGTTGTATAGACACGCCAACAAAACCACACTTGCTATAAACCAGTGGTGTATATGTATGGTATATATACCAATACGAAATCTAAGAGACCGTTCTAGTTTATCACCCTCGTGCTTACCGGAAAACAAATTCCAAAATATAAATCCAAGAATACCACTAAGAACAAAAAGTATATATACCATGAGGTTATGTAACTTTAAACTTTTTACTCAAGTGTACACCCGGAGGGATTTGAACCCCCAACCCCTTGGTTCGAAGCCAAGTACTCTATCCAATTGAGCTACGGGTGCTTATTTATCATGATACTTGCCCCACTAGGATCCGTTTGACTATGGGTGCGTGGAAAATTCCAACCAATTCAGTGTATACTATGTATGTTATGCAAATCAATGTGTCTATACCGAAAGAAATACTGAAAATCTTACAAAAGCTCCATGAGGCGGGTTTTTTGGCATATATTGTAGGTGGATGTGTGCGAGATATATTACTGGGTGCCGAGCCCAAAGACTGGGACATTACCACGAACGCAAAGCCGGAACAAATCCAAAAAATATTTCCCGAAAGTGTATATGAAAATAACTTTGGGACTGTGCTCGTGAAACTCGCACCGCTAATAAACACCGATAACACACAGATAAACACAGATAAACATCCGCACCTATCCGCATATCATCTAGACACATCTATTTCCACGGTAGAGGTAACCACCTTTCGCACTGAAAGTGGATATGATGATTATCGTCGCCCCAGTGAAGTAAAATTTGTGGAAACTATTGAAGAAGATCTAGCGCGCAGAGATTTTACGATTAACGCCATGGCGGCTGATATGACAACACACAACACACACCACACAACGCACCAGGCTGATTTGTCGCCAGTTGTTAGTTGTCAGTTACATATCATTGACCCATTTGGTGGGCAAAAAGATTTAGAAAAGAAAATTATTTGTGCGGTAGGAAATGCGCATGAGCGGTTCTCTGAAGACGCACTACGCATGCTACGCGCGGTGCGATTTGTGTGCCAACTGGGAGAAGGGTGGGTTATTGAAACAGAAACTCAAGACGCCATCACAAAACAATCTCATTTGCTCAAAAACATTTCACAAGAGCGAATACGAGATGAGTTTACTAAAATTATTATGACTCCCCAGGCAGCATGGGGCGTTGAACTACTGCGACGATATGGATTGTTACAATACATTATTCCCGAATTATTAGAGGGCGTAGAGGTGGGGCAAAACAAACACCATATATATACCGTATGGGAACACAATCTGCGCGCGTTGGCATACGCGGTTTCAAAAAACTACTCACTCGAGATTCGTTTAGGATCTTTATTACATGATGTAGGAAAACCACGTACCAAAGCAGGCGAGGGAGAAAACAGCACGTTTTATCAGCACGAATATGTAGGGGCGCGCATGACTCGGGATCTATTAACTCGTTTACGATTTTCAAAAGATATAGTGCAATACGTAACCCATTTGGTAAAAAATCATTTGTTTTATTACAACGTGGGAGAAGTAAGTGATGCGGGGGTGCGCCGATTCTTAAGTCGGGTGGGCATAGAAACCGTTGATGATTTAATAAAAATTCGCGAGGCAGATAGAATTGGGTCGGGAGTTCCTAAGGCAGTTCCCTATAAATTACGCCACCTGTTATTTATGATTGATAAAGTGCGTAAAGATCCTATTTCTCCTAAAATGTTGGCACTAAACGGCTCGCAATTAATGGAATTATTAAAACTTGCACCCGGACCACGCGTCGGATGGATTTTGGGAATTTTACTAGAAGAGGTACTGGATGATCCTACAAAAAATGTATATGAGCAGTTATGTGAACAAGCACGTGCACTCCATGCGTTATCAGATGCTCAACTGCAGGATCGTTACACAAAAGCAACCCAGCGCAAACAGGAATATGAATCAGAAGCTGAAGCAGAAATAAAAAAGAAATATCACGTGTAATCCAGGCCCGCATGAACCAAACAACAAAAACCATAGCTAAAAAAAAATTGGGAGAATGGGGAAAATATACGGTCTATATAGTAGACGATCGAGCGGTGCGTAATCGGGCCCAATATGCGCAAGAGTTTAGTAATTATGGAGTGAATATTGGGGAGAAAGGTTTGGTAACCGTTAATTTTCCGTTTATCCCTTTCAATGAGATTTGGATTGCGCGTTCGGTAAAATTATTTGAACGTCATTTTATTATAAATGAGGCGCTTACCTATGTACGCGGAGTTGATCGGGGGCTATCGGGGGGAGCGGCATATGATGCGGCTATACACCACGAACAATCATCGCGCATGCGAACGAATAAAAAACGCAAAGCGTGGCATATTCAAAAACCAGTCAAGGTTCCCGCAGAAGTGTATATAAAAAAATATCTGACTATAAAAAATCACTCTGATATAGTGAAGGTGTATCTAATTAATGGTCGGGTAGTGCGCGATATTTATCAGATTGATTATGTGGAAGGCGGACATGGATATGTGTACCCGTGGATTCCCAAAGACGAAATTTGGATTGATAGCGCACTTGATACACGAGAAATACCGTTGATCGTTCTGCATGAATATACCGAGCGCACACTCATGAAACAGAGGAAATTTCCATATGTGAAAGCTCATAATATTGCGTCAAAAATAGAATTTACGTATCGTGGAAAATCATTGAGTAAAAAACAAGCGAGCAGCCTAACCACACAGATAGTATTTCGCATGATTCGGGCGCATCATATAAAACTATATAAATAAATATGATTATTGTATTTACGGGGAACGGAAAAGGAAAAACAACCGCATCACTGGGGCATATGATGCGCGCGGCGGGGCAGGGAAAACGAACTCTGATGTTGCAGTTTATTAAAGGCCCGTGGATTTCGGGTGAACATAAATTCTTAGATGCGCATCCTGCGTTACAAAAAAATATACATGTTGTTCGGGGAGGAAAAGGATTTGTAAAGATTCTGGGAGACAAGCTGCCGTTTGCAACGCATAAAAAAGCTGCTCAAAAAACACTGGAACGTGCCAAACAAGCAGTTCGTTCTCGCGCGTATGATTTACTAGTGCTTGATGAAGTGAATGTGGCCGTGTCTCTTAAGCTAGTAACTGCCGCACACGTTCTTGCGGTTGCAAAGCAAATGCCCCCAGAAAAAATTATTATTCTGAGTGGGAGATATGCGCCAAAAAGTTTTATTCGCGCTGCCGACTTGGTAACCGAAATGAAAGAAATTAAACACCCGTTTCACAAAGGAAAAAAGGCGCAAGTTGGTTTTGAATTCTAAACGGTGTATGAATATATCCAAGGCCGCGTTTTGGTTTTTTGTATTATGGATTGGGGGAAGCGCGGGAGTAACCAGTGGAATCCCTTTACTATATATAGTGCTTGGCACTTTATTAACGGGGACTATTTTTTTATTTGTGGGGGTGTGGAGTTCACATCAAATTTGGTTTTGGTATGCGGTAATAAGTGTGTGGGTGATTGGGGGAGCCGCATATACAACCATAGTATCTCACCCCGTCAACTCTCTAACGTTTCATGCGTACCATGAGGAGCAAACAATACAAGGAACAGTTAATTCAAACCCGCGAACCATGCAGGCAATGCAGTCATTTATTCTAGAAACAGACTCAGGAAATAAATTGTTTATTCAAGCGCCGATTGTGTATGCGGTTTCATATGGGGACACTGTGGAGGTCTCTGGCACGGTAGAAAAACTCGCAACCACTACACAGTATCTGGTTCGCGAGGGAGTGGTGGGGAGTATAAATTTTGCGCGCATAAACGCATATCAGAAAGCAAATAATTTTTCACTACTTCGAGGATTGTATGTGTTACGTGACACCATTTCTCAATCGATAAACCGTTCATTTAGTGGGGACAGCGCCGCTCTGGCAAATGGATTATTATTAGGGCAGCAGAGCGCAAATTTTTCAGCGGTGTTTAAAAAAGACATGCAACAAAGTGGCACCACACATTTAGTAGCGCTTTCGGGGTATAACATTGTGATTGTTATACAAGTGCTGTATGGAATAGTGGCATGGTGGATGTCTCGTAAGAAATCATTTGTGGTAGTTATGGGTGGGGTCGTATTGTTTGTGCTTATGACGGGAGCTGAAAGTTCGGTAGTGCGCGCGGCAATTATGGGGTCGTTACTTTTGGTGGCGGAACGATTATCTCGTGTATATGACTTTAAACAGGCAATGGCAGCAACGGCATGGGTTATGACCATACGTAATCCATCAATGGCAATATTTGATATTGGATTTGTGCTTTCATTTGTTTCTTTGTGGGGGTTGGCATATATAGCTCCCGTAATACAAAACAGCATGCAACATATTCCGCATATACCAAAGTGGTTAACTCAGGCAAGCGCTCAAACCATAGGTGCGCAAATTGCCGTGGCTCCGTTATTGTTTCTTTGGTTTGGGGGAATTTCGTGGACTGGAATAATTACCAACATTATATTATTGCCCCTAGTACCCGTAGTTATGGGGCTGGTAAGTGTGGTGGCTATTTTAGGAATAGTATCTACGCCACTGGGATGGTTGGGTTCTTTTTCGGTAGCTCCCATTCTTGCGTTTTTTACTAACATTATTCATGTGGGAGCGCAGGGAGGTATGGCGCACGTGGTTATATCAGGAGAAACCGTACTAGTGAGCTATGTAATATTGTTGTGGATAGGTATATGGTATAAACACAAGCGAAAACACGATCGGGTGGAGATCAGACTTTAATATATGTTCTATTTTTGACATTTTACTTTTTTTAAGATATATTTACGCCGTTGATTATGTATTCCACTTTCAACTTTTAACTTTCAACTTTTAACTCATGTCTATGATAGCAAAAGAAATATTGGATCAAATAAAGCCTGGCGCGTTAATAACGGTAACTGAACGCATTAAGGAAAATAATAAGGAACGCTCAAGTTTGTTTAAGGGTGTTGTGTTGGCGCGCAAGCACGGTAATCAAAATGGTGCCACTTTTACGGTGCGTGCGCAGGTTGATGGGGTGGGAGTAGAAAAAATTTATCCGATCGGATCTCCAAGCATAGTCTCAGTTAAAATTTCTTCATCTCCTAAAAAGGTAAAGCGATCAAAACTATATTTTGTACGCGAGGTATCTAAAAAGAAATCTCGTAAGAAAATTGGACTTGCGGTGTAGTTATCCGATGCGAACAATGCAAATATTATTCGAATAATGCGAATCATTAGATAAACCAAAAAGAGAGCGAAGGCTCTCTTTTTGGTTGAAAATTAGTATTTTTTGTATATACTGTTGTGTATTCATGCGCGGGTGGCGAAACTGGCAGACGCACTACCTTGAGGTGGTAGCGCCCGCAAGGGCTTGCAGGTTCAAATCCTGTCCCGCGCACAAGAAATATAAATAACCCCCGTCTTTGCGGGGGTTTTATTTTTTTGATACACTACCCATACATATGATTAAGAGAGAAAATCTAACTGCGACCGATCCGGTAGCGCAGCAATTGCAAAAAGAACTAGAAACAAAGACAGATATTAAAAGTGAGCGATTGAAACGCTTACTTGCTCTGCCTGATTTGTCGCGCCAAGAAGGGTCTCCAATTAAATTCATCGTAGACGCGGTGCTTGCGCTCCCCATGTTTGAAAAATTTGATGTAATGCAATTTCCGGAGATAGTGAGTGTAAAAAACAACTTTGATTTGTTAAATTCCCCAGTAGATCATCCAAGCCGTAAAGAAACCGATACGTATTATGTGAATCCAGAATATGTGTTACGCACCCACACCACCACCATGTGGCCATTCTATTTGCAACGACCAGAAATTATTAAAAAATTAGAAGAAACCGGAGAGGTTGGGTTGCTGGCACATGGAAAAGTATATAGAAAAGACGAGATTGATAGAAACCATTTTCCCGTGTTTCATCAGATTGACGGGCTATATATTTGCAAAAAAGAAAAGATCAACTTGGGCATTCCGGAGCTACATGAGGTACTCGCTGCTATTACTAAGGCAGTGTATGGTGACCAGATAACGTATCGATTTTTAGAAGATACATTTCCATTCACGGATCCCAGTACGCAAATTGAGATTCAACGAGGAGAAAATTGGTTGGAAGTAGTGGGAGCGGGGGTGGTTCACACACAAGTGTTAAAAAATCTTGGCATAGATCCCAACGTTTATAATGGATGGGCGTTTGGATTTGGGTTAGAACGATTAGCAATGGTAAAAATGAATATTAATGACATTCGCGTGTTTTGGTCCACAGACCCGCGCATTATCAGCCAGTTTAAAAATCTGGACAGTCAGTATCAGGAAGTAAGTAAATATCCAATGACGTATCGTGATATTTCGTTTGTGGTAGGGAAAGAGGTATCTTTGAATAGTTATTATGAAATTGTGCGTGATTGTGTAAATGAAAACATTATTGAAGAAGTAAAAATGACCGACACCTATGAGAACGCTCAAAAATTTGGAGCAAATAAAGTAAGCTATACATTTCGCATTGTGTATCGTTCTCCAGAACGGACATTAACTAACGAAGAGGTAAACAAAATTCAAGAGAGTATTATTCAAAGAACAAAGGAAGAGTTGGAGGCGGACATTCGCTAACGCGAATATTAATTTCAAATTCTAAGTTTTAAGTTCTAAATGAATTTTAAAATTATAAAATTATTATGAAAATAGCCATAAATGGTTTTGGGAGAACCCCGCAAGAATTTCGTAAAATTCTAACGGGGCAAGTAGGTCTTATTAAATTTAAACAAAAATATGAAACTAGCAATTAACGGATTTGGGCGTATTGGAAGATTATTACTCCGTCAGATAATTAATAATCCGCAGATTGAAGTAGTTGCCATTAACGACCTAGGATCACTTACGAATCTTGCGTATTTATTTCAGTATGACTCAACGTATCGCGTGTACCAGGGAAGCGTGCAAGTAGATGATGCAAATCAAGAGCTGGTAATTGAGGGTAAAAAAATAAAATTCTTGAACCAAAAAGATCCGCTACAATTACCATGGAAAGAATTGCAAATAGAGGTAGTAGTGGAATCAACCGGAGTATTTGAGTCATTTGAAAAAGCCCAGGTGCACATACAAGCAGGAGCAAAGCGGGTACTGTTAACGGCTCCCGCAAAAGATTCGGATGGAGATCTAGGAATGACGGTGCTCATGGGAATTTCTGATGAGAGGCTAAAGACATGCGCTATTTCTTCAAACGCATCATGTACCACAAACGGCGCCTCTCCGCTCATGGCGGTTTTGAATGAAAAAATAGGTATTGAAAAGGCAATTCTTTCAACCACACACGCCTACACCGCAACCCAATCTCTGGTAGATAGTCCGGTAAAGGGAGATGATTTTCGGCGCGGACGTGCGGGAGCGCAAAACATAGTGCCCTCAACAACGGGGGCGGCAAAAGCCGTAACGCGCGCGTTGCCAGAACTTGAAGGAAAATTTGACGGAATTGCAATTCGGGTACCGGTAGTAAGTGGATCGTTGGTGGATATTACCTTTGTTACAAAACGCCCCACCACCGTTGAAGAGGTGAACATGGTGTTGCAAAAAGCGTCTACTGAAAAGCAGTGGGAAGGACTACTCGGTTTTACACAAGAACAAGTAGTCTCGAGTGATATTATTGGTATGCAACTAGCATCGTTGGTAGACGGTAGACTCACCAAGGTAATTGATGGAAACTTAGTCAAAGTATGTGCTTGGTACGATAACGAGTGGGGATATGTCACCACGTTGGTAAAACACCTTGAAAAAATAAAGGAAGTTTTATAGACCAACGTTGTAATTTTCAATTACCAATTACCAATTTTAATTAATTTGTAATTTTTATATAGGCCTCGTTTGGGTTGAATTTTTAAGTGTTTTTGATACCATACGAGTATATATGTCTTCTATAGATGATGCGGCATTAAGCCATTTATTTAAACTCGCGCGCATGCAGGAGGAAACCGATCCTGCACGACGTAAAAAACTAATAACCGATCTGTCTAAGATTTTGGATTATTTTGAACAATTACAAACAGTAAACACAGACACCGTAGTGCCCTTGGCCGGAGCAACTGAACTCGTAAACGCATGGCGAGAAGATGAATCTACAGAGAGAACGGCTAACCAAGCGGCAACTCCCGAATTACTGCGCGCTCCTTTTCCTCAACACGAACAAACCCACCTTAAGGTTCCCCCAGTATTTGAATAACACCACATATGCAATGGAATCCTAACCAAACTATTTCAGAGTATCGTGAGCAACTGCTTGAAAAAAAATTCTCTGCCCATGACGCCATACAAGCATTATACGATTATATAGAACAACGTGATCAAACGGTGCACGCGTTTTTATATACTACCAAAGCACAAGCACTTGCCGATGCAAAACAAATTGACACACGCATACAAGAAGGAAAAGACATAGGTATTTTAGGAGGAGTTCCTATTGCTATTAAGGACAACATGTTAATACAAGGAACACCCACCACTGCAGGTTCACGAATATTGGAATCGTATGTTGCAACCTATGATGCGACTGTTATAAAAAAGCTTAAAGAGGCAGGCGCTATTATTGTAGGAAAAACAAATTTAGATGAATTTGCCATGGGGTCTTCCACGGAAACTTCCGCGTTTGGTCCTACTAAAAACCCATACGATGAAACAAAAGTTCCGGGGGGTTCGTCTGGGGGATCGGCATCTGCGGTAGCGGCGGGTATGGCATTGGGAGCATTAGGAAGCGATACCGGAGGATCTATTCGCCAACCATCTGCGCTGTGCGGAGTAGTGGGTTTAAAACCAACGTATGGTGCCGTGTCTCGGTACGGCATTATTGCCCTGGCTTCTAGTTTGGATCAGGTTGGTCCTTTTGCGCGTAGCGTTGCGGATGCCGCACGATTATTACAGGCGATTGCGGGGAAAGATTCATATGATGCAACCTCAAGTGAATATGACACTTCAAAATTATTGGCATTTGATACCAAGAAAGCTCGTAAAACAGTTATAGGTATTCCCAAAGAATTTATAGAAGGAAAGGGTATGTCGGTAGAAGTAAAAGAGGGAATAGAGAAAGCGTTGGATCGATTCAAAAAAGCAGGATATCAAATAAAATCGGTTTCTTTGCCGCATGTTTCATATGCGGTTGCCACGTACTATATTGTGCTTCCCGCGGAGGCAAGTGCAAACCTGGGCCGTTATGATGGCATGCGTTATAGCGCGCTACCTCATGTGAACCGCTCTTCGTTGCAGGAAGTATATAATAAAACACGGGGAATTGGATTTGGAGACGAAGTGCGCCGGCGTATATTGCTGGGCATGTTTGTGCTTTCATCGGGGTACTATGATGCGTATTACACCAAGGCGCAAAAAATGCGTCGTTTAATACAACAAGATTTTTATCATGCGTTTAAGGAGGTAGATATTATTTTTTCTCCCACATCTCCCTCAACCGCGTTTACCCTAGGAGAAAAAACGCAAGACCCGTTAGCAATGTATTTAGAAGATATGTATACCATTCCAGTAAACTTAGCCGGATTACCAGCAATTTCCATTCCGGTTGAAAAAGAGTATTCAAAAGAACACCTGCCGACCGGGTTCCAATTAATCGGCAAACCCTGGGGTGAATATGATATACTAAATGTGGGGAATGATTATGAAATAAATTTAAGAAATAGGTAGTATGTATTTTAGAAATTATTTGTTTTACTTTAAAACTTTATCACTTGATAACTTTGTAACTACCTCATGATCTCCTGGTTTCTTGATACTTTATGGTTATTTAAAACAATTGGCGTTATTGTTTCGGTGGTATTTTTTATACTCGCGGTGCAATTCATGATTCGCATGGATTATTTTGGAGGAACAAAAAGATACGGTATGAACCTGATTCGCAAACACCCCTCTACCAGTGAGGTAATGGAATCTATGTGGAAGAAAGTGCTCAAACTCATTTCTTCAAAAAATCCAGAAGATTGGAAAAAGGCAGTATTACTTGCAGACACCATATTTGATGAGTCGCTGCGTATAGTGGGAGGCAAAGGAAAAACCATAGAAGAGCGTATACAAACCGTTAACACCGAGACCATTGGATCTTTAGAGGAGTTATCGGGGCTGCGCGCAACCATGCTCCACACCTTAAAAGAGGAACAGGGATTAGTAAGTAGGGAAGATGCAAAAACAATATTACGCGCATACCGAAGCGCGTTGCGTAGAATGAGTATGATTTCGTAGCTTGATTTTACATATAGTTAATATATTCTGAGAGAGGATCTTTTATTGTTACTTAAGTGAGTCAGCTAGCACACGTGCTGACTCAGATCCGTCCTTACCATTTGAAACAGGGTTGTGGTTTCTCCGCAACCTTGTTTTTTTATTGTTTTATGATACTTTGTTGGTACGCGTGGAAGGTTGGCAGAGTGGTCGAACGCGCCGCACTTGAAATGCGGTAGGCTCGCAAGAGCCTCGGAGGTTCGAATCCTCCACCTTCCGCAAAAATCCCCCCTAAGGGGGGATTTTTGATAATTGAGTATTGGTAATTGAAAATTGAGTAGTTATACTATTATATATGGAACGTACGTGGGCATATCGCATAGTCATATTGTTTGTGGTGATTTTTGTAGCCGCGCTTATATACATTATTGTATATAATAGGTCCGGTTCACCAACCACACCCTCTATTATTGACAGAGTTCAAACCCAACAAATCCAGTAAATATTCTTATGACATCCGGTATCGTAAGAAATTAAAATCTTACAGAGCCCGACTTTTTAAGAAGATGGGATAAATTTATAAATCTTCTGCATCACAATGGCCGCCATGGCGGTCATTGTGATGCAACAAAAAACAGGGGTCATATAAAAGAGAAAATCATAAGAAGAATGAGTTTTCCACAAAAGTTGTTGTTTTTTATGGTATGTGGTATAGTTTATAAAATTATAAATCATACATAGATATATGAAAAAATATCTCTTTGCGGGGTTGCTGGGGTTATTGTTACTCTCATACCTTCCCGCGTCAGCAATGACACAGCAAGACATTCAGTCGCAAATTCAAGAGTTAATGCAACAAGTACAAGCGTTGCAAGCAAAACTCAGTATGCCGGGTGGATCTGGTGGGCAAAATGTTCCGATCCCATCATCAACTTCTTCTCAGACATCTCCTTCGTCTACAGGTGAATTTTGTTATACATTCACCCAGAATCTCAAAATGGGAGATGGCAGTACCGGTATTGATGGAAAAGATAATGATGTGCAGGCATTACAAACTGCGTTAGAAAAAGAGGGATTCCTTATTAGCGATTCTGAAAAGAAAGGCGGATCGGTATTTGGTGAATCAACCGCGGCGGCAGTCGTTGGTTTCCAAGAAAAGTATGCTAGTGAAATTTTAACTCCCAATGGATTAGCGCATGGTACAGGATTTGTGGGAGCATCTACACGTGCAAAATTGAACGCATTATATGGATGTGATAATACGACAACCTCAACAGACACGAAACCAAAAACAGATACCAAACTAGCCGCAGATGAAATTACACAAACTTCTATAAAATTAAATTGGTCTCCGCGTATTAATTTTTCAGCAATTTCCCCGACAAAGTATGTATTGTATAGAGGATCAAGCGTTATATACAGCGGACAAGCGTTTTCGTTTATCGATACTGGTCTACAATGTGGTACCTCATACACATATAAATTAGTGGCAACGGGAGGAAGTGGATTTTCTGATGTGGTAACCAACGAAACATACGGGCCAATCACTACACAAACGGATTCATGCGGAGGCACAGCGACCACTACTCCTTCTATTACTATAATTTCGCCAAATGGGGGGGAGGTGTATAAAGCGGGTAATCCAATTACAATCAGATTCTCAAATAATTTTCCAATTGGTCCCACAAGTGTTCATTTTTATAGAAATGGGCAACTAATGAATGATGTTGGATATAATCAGGGATTTTCAGCAGGAGTAAATTCAATTCAAGTATATCCTGCCAAGGGATCAAGCTACAGTAATGATGACTTTACGGGTCAGTTTATGCTAAAAGTTTGTAATGTCTCTCCGCCTGGAAGTTCATCAAATTCAATTTGTAGCAATTTAAGTAATTTGTTTACCATAACTTCCTCATCCACCCCAACCACCGGTTTAGCGGCTCCTACAGGAGTTACTGCGTCGGCAGTTTCTCAAACCGCATCCCTGCTTACCTGGAACCCAGTAACCGGAGCCGATGGATACAATATCTATGAGTCAGGGTCGTTAAAATCTCGGGTAAGAGGAGCAACATTCTGGTATGACACCAATCTTTCGTGTGGCACTACGCATACCTATGCGGTTGAGGCATTCCACTATGATTCAAATTGGAACTTAGTACCATCAGGTAACCTTTCTTCGTATGTGATTTCTCAAACAAAATCATGTTCAGATGCAAAGCCATACATAAAAGTGACCAGTCCCAATGGGGGAGAAACCTATAAACCCGGAAGCACGGTGCGTATTACCTGGATTGCGACTGGGGTTACTGATAATGCAAATAGTATTGGAGTGAGTGTATTTAAATATCGTTCAGACAATAACTACTATGGAGTAAAGCCGGAATTTGGGGTTACGGTGTCTAACTTTGTTACCAACGGAGTTATTCAAGACAATGGATCATATGATTGGACTATTCCCGCTACTTATTCTGGGCAATATGTAATTATGGTAGGCGGCGGACCGTATGGATTAAAAGATTACAGCGACGGAGCATTCACGGTTTCGAATACAACCTCATCCTCGTCTATTACGGTTATTTCACCAAGTGGGGGGGGTTTGAAAATAGGAAGCACTCAGATAATTGAATGGTCTCCAGCTGATTACTATAGTGATGCCATTATTGATTTGTTTCAAGTAAATGGAAATAGCCACAATCTTGTTAAAAGATTGTTTGATCTTCGTGCTGTGGTTAACTCAGGTACTCATAGCTGGACAATTGATAATACTCTACAACCAGGATCAAATTATGTCATAGGAATCAAATACTATAAGGGAAATTATATTTATACATCTGATTATAGTTATTCTAACCAATTTTCTCTCGTTGTCCCTTCTTCTAACAACCCGGTTATCTATGGAGTCTCTGGTCCTCAGCAATTAAACATTAATCAACAAGGAACGTGGAGTATAAGCGCATCTGACTCAAGTGGGGGATCACTCTCATACTCAGTTGACTGGGGAGATACAAAAGTAGTGTGTCAGTCGGGCTATATGTGCGCAAACGCAATTATGCCCTCAACACAACAATCAGCAACGTTCACACATACATATAATTCAGCAGGAACATTTAGTCCGGTATTTACGGTTACTAATAGTTCGGGGCAAAGCGCTCAAACAAGTTTAAGTGTGGAAGTTACACCAAGTAGCTCGGTAAATGCGCGTCCTAGAATTATATCGGGAACAGCTCCTTCATCTGTGGTGTCTGGACAGACGGCTAGCTTTGGTTGGACCGCGGAGGATGCGGACAACGATGATTTATCCTGGTCTATTTCATGGGGGGATGGTACGGGAGTTACAAGTGCGTGTTCTTTGGGTCCAATATCAGGAAGTAAACGAAATTGGACCACAAGTGCTTCTCATGCTTGGATAAATGGAGGAACGTATGTGGTAAAGGCTGAAGTGTCTGATTGCAAAGGAGGATCAGATTCAAGTAGTGTTAATGTGAATGTTTTATTAACAACCTCACAAGTGCCAACTACTCCAACAAGTTTTAGTGCGAGTGGAGTTTCAACATCTCAAATTGTTGTGTCGTGGGCACCGGTAAGTGGCGCAACGTCATATACCGTAACCCGGTACCCCGGGGGAGGAATTGTATATACCGGTTCAAACACGAGTGTTTCTGACACCGGCTTGCAATGTGGTACCACATATACGTATACCGTTTCAGCTTCTAATAGTTCAGGAACCTCAAGCACCGCTTCAGCGTCTGCCTCAACATCATCGTGTTCATCAATTCCTATCCTCATAAATCCAATGGTTCCGGCTCCCACTACTCCAACCAGTTTTAGTGCGAGTGGAATGTCTACTTCACAAATTGTGATGTCGTGGGCACCGGTAAGTGGAGCAACGTCATATACCGTAACTCGGTACCCCGGGGGAGCAGTAATATACACTGGTTCAAATACGAGTGCATCGGATAGTGGTTTATCATGCAATACTGCGTACACTTATACAGTATATGCGTCAAATAGCTCGGGATCTTCTGCTACCGCTTCTGCGTCTGCCTCAACTTCAGTGTGTTCTACTACCAC
>JAKBUF010000015.1 GCA_021844025.1 bacterium
GATTTCGTGTGAATGTGTACTTTCAACGGGGGTACATGGCGGCGGCTATGCGTTTAATTCCAGCGCAGGTACGCACCATTGAAGAACTACAATTACCACCCGTACTACATGACTTTACCAAACTTTCGCAAGGTTTTATTTTGGTAACCGGTCCCGCGGGTCATGGAAAATCAACCACACTCGCCGCGTTACTAGATGAAATAAACCATGCTCGCACGGAACATATTGTAACTATTGAAGATCCGGTGGAATATACCTTTGTGCAGGATCGTAGCATTGTGTCACAACGTGAAGTGGGAAGCGACACACCGGCATTTTCAAACGCGCTTAGATCGGTCTTACGCCAAGATCCAGATGTACTTATGATTGGAGAAATGCGTGACCCGGAGTCAATCGCAACCGCACTAACGGCTGCAGAAACTGGGCACTTAGTGCTCTCAACTTTACATACAAACTCAGCGGCACAAACTATTGACCGTATCATTGACAGTTTTGAATCATCACAACAAAACCAAATTGCGTCGCAGTTGGCGGCAACTATTGTGGGAATTGTGTCACAACGATTGATCCCTCGTATTGATGGAGGGCGGGTGCCAGCATGTGAAATTATGATCGCAAATTCCGCGGTGCGTAATTTAATTCGCGAACGCAAATCCTATCAAATTGATTTGGTTATTAGCACCAGCACCCAAGAGGGAATGATTACCTTAAATCGATCATTGGCCGACTTAGTTTCGCGCAGAGAAATTAGTCTGGAACAAGCGCAACTGTATTCACCCAATCCTTCAGAATTGAGAATTTTACTAGAAAGATAAACTTTTTACTCCACGCTCCAACTTTATAACTATCACATGAAATTTAAATATCAAGCACGAAATAAGAATGGAGAACTACAGGTAGGATTTGTAGAAGCGCCCAGTAAGGAAGCTGCGGTGGGTGTGTTAACGCGACACGAATTGTTTGTGCTCTCTATAGAAAGCGAAGAGAAGGGGGGATTGCGTAATACGGTTTTAAACCTAGTTAATCGCGTAAAAGTGAAAGACATAATGATATTTACGCGGCAACTAGCAACACTCATAGAATCAGAGGTTCCACTGGGAGATGCATTACATATTCTCCATAAACAAATAACCAATCCGGTTTTACAAGAAGTCGTGTTTCAGCTATTCCAAGATATTGAATCAGGACTCGCGTTCTCTCAGGCATTGGAGCGCCATAAAGATGTATTTTCAGACTTTTTTGTGAACATGATTCGATCAGCCGAAGTAACGGGGCGTCTGGAACAATCATTATTATTCCTTGCTGATTATTTAGAAAAAGAATCTCAGTGGAGGGGAAAGCTCACCAACGCGCTTATATACCCAATTATTCTACTAGTGCTTTTTTTGGTGGTGGGGGGAATTATGGTGGCGGTGGTGTTTCCAAAAATAGAAGCGGTGTTTACTGAGTCAAACGTACAAATGCCCGTGTTTAGTCAAATTGTATTTTCACTGGGAACATTTGTGGCTCAATGGTGGTGGTTATTGTTGCTGGGTTTGGGAGTGCTTCTCTTTATTTCATTTGATTATTTTAGAAGCAATGAGGGTAAAGCAGTATTGGGTGAAATTTCATTACGATTACCAATATTTGGAAAATTATTCCGAAAAATTTATATTACTCGTTTTGCACAATCATTTGCGGTACTCATTCAAGGGGGTATCCCCGTTACTCAGGCAATAGAAATTGCGGGAGATACCATTTCTAATGCCGCGTATAAAGATGTATTCCACCGTATTGCCGATGGGGTACGAGAGGGGGGGCTATTCTCTCAACTCCTACTTTCGTATTCACGGTTCTTTCCAGAAATGGTGGGGCAAATGACTGCAATTGGAGAAACAACGGGGCGTTTAGACTCTATTATGCTTAAAATAGCCGACTTCTATGGCAGGGAAGCAAACAATATGCTTGAGAATCTTTCGGAGCTCTTACAACCAATGCTGGTAGCTATTATGGGTATTTTAGTCGCAGTCCTATTTGCGTCTATTCTTACCCCTATTTATAATCTTGCGCAGTCATTTACGATGTAAGCCAAGCTAATTTCCAGGTGTTAATTTCCAGTTTTTCTCCCCTCAGGAGACCTCCCGTGGGGAGGCAATTAATAATCAATTATTTAATACATGAATCTAAAAATTAAGAAATTGAAAATTCACTGAAAATTGTAAATTGAAAAATTTTTAAATTGGTATATACTTAATATAATAAAACAAACGAAATATATGTTTATAAACAAAAATGACAAAGGTTTCACATTGGTCGAAATTATGATTGTGGTAGGTATTATTGCAATACTTGCTGGAATCTTTCTAGTAGGATCGGGGCGATTCCGCGCATCAGCAAATAGCGCACGCGTTAAAGCTGACCTACAAAAAATAGAATCATTGCAAGAAGTGTATTATACTGCACACCCTAACACAGGATATGCTACGAGCGAATCAGTTCTCTCGGCATCTGCTGGTGTTTTACCAACTCCTCCTATTACCGGTATTATTTATAGAACAAATGCAGTTGGTTCATGTGCGATTAACCTTCCTTCCTCATTGGATTCGTTAGATACTGATTCAACCGATGCTTCTGGTGGAACAGCAAATCATGTATATTGCGTACAACGCGAAGGAGTCACTGGAACCGGGCTTCCGACCACCTAAATCTCATAATATAGTTCATGTATTTTGTATTATTTTTGCTCGGCGTGGCGCTGGGAAGCTTTTTGAACGTACTGATAACACGGTATAATCCCGATCAAAAATTTTCTTTATCTGCAATTACTGGAAGATCATATTGTGATAGCTGCAAAAAACAATTACGCTGGTACGAACTTGTTCCGCTTATAAGTTTTATAATTCAAAAAAGAGCATGCCGTTCCTGCGGCACGCGTCTTTCGTGGCAGTACCCATTAGTTGAATTTATGATGGGGATATTAGCAGTGTTGATTGGCCGCCTGTTTCTATACGGATATGTATTTTCAGCCGCGGTAACTACGGGGGAGTTATATATTTCTATAATTTTTTGGTTGGTGGTAAGTATGGTGTTGTTGTTTGCGCTCATGATTGATGCAAAACACTATATAATTCCAAACGGAACAAATATACTGTTGTTTATTTTAGGAGTAATTTGGACTGTTTGGGTGGTGTGGTTGGGGTTTGGGAGAGAGATTTCACAAGGGTCATTTCTGGGACACTTTGCGCCATTATTTGGTTCTTTTGGGGGGGTGGTGCTTAATCATATAATTGGTATGCTACTGGCAGTGGTGTTTTTCATATTGATCGTATTAGTTTCCAGAGGCAGGGGAATGGGTATAGGAGATGTAAAATTAGTTAGTGCTTTGGGGTTACTGTTTGGATGGCCCGATATAGGAGTTATAGTTTTTGCTTCTTTTATAATAGGAACTATTCTTATCATCCCGCTACTTATTACGCGTCAAAAAAGAGGGTCGGACCAAATTCCGTTTGGTCCTTTTATGGTGGTGGCAAGTTTAGTGGTTCTGATGTGGGGAACTAGTCTTTTACAGGCATATTTTGATATAATAGGAAAGTTAGGAGGAGGTATATAATATTCTATTTAGTTTCTGTCTTTATATAACTCAACGTACTTTGGATAGTTTTGTTCATAAGAATTTTATAATTTTTGAATTTTTAATTTTGTAAATAAATTTTAATGTTTGAATTATTTTAATTTGAAACATTATTTATAAAATTACAAAATTTTTGCGCCAATGTCCCTATTACAAAAAAGACCTGATCAATCCATACAGAGCTTATTCCGCGGGTTAAGTGGGTTTACCCTTATTGAGGTTATGATTGTGGTGGGATTAATTGCAATCTTTACCGCGATTGGATTGGGGACAGGAGGAAGCACCAATGATCAAGTCGCATTCTTCCGAGATCAGGCAAAGATAGTGCAGGCAATATATCAGGCACGTGAATTTGCTACGGCAACTAAAGGAAACTATTGTGGGTATGGAGTTTCAGTACAAGATGCCACAACAAGTATAACTATTGTACGGGTTATTAAAGACGCTGCTAATAATACGTGTCATCAGGGTACGGCGGCAGATCCTATAGGTCAAAGTCAAATTGAAACCGAAAAGATAGTAACCACAGATACGCGCATCTCAGTGCCTTCGGTATATAAACAGTTCATACTTTTATTTGTTTCTCCGTTTGACACACAGGCAATGATTCCAACGGGAGCTTCTCCTTGTTTTATTATTACGAGTCAGAAGGGACTCGCATCATCAACGGTACGAATTAATGCAATCGGTCAGCCACAAATTAATCCGGCAACTCCATGCAATTAATAAATCAAAATCTCCAAATAAGGAAATACAACCCACGCGCGGGACAGATTTTAATTGAAGTTATGATTGCAATTTCCATGTCTATTGTTAGTCTTATGGGATTTTTTGGACTTTTACGGGCATCGTTTCAATTAACGCGTGTTACTTCAGAAAACTATATAGCGACACATCTAGCGGTTGAGGGGGTAGAAATAGTAGCAAATATTATGCAAAGAAATTATATAGATACCATTCGTACCGGAAGTAGTCTCTTTAATGCAAATATGGCACAGGGATCTTGGGAGATAGACTACAACACACAACAAATCGATTTTTCAACCTCTCGAGTAACCAATAAACCGCTTAATTTTGATGGTACTCACTACGTATATGGAACAGGATCACCCACACAGTTTTATCGGGTGGTAGACATAGGGTTTGAACCCGCATCCGCGCCGACCCAAGTTTCGGTCACCTCAACCGTGTTTGTGGATAGCCCAACCAACCAACCAATCGCTAAAGTACACGATGTATTTTATTATTGGTGGAGATAGGATGTGGAGATAATTATCAATTTACAATTGTCAGTTTACAATGAATTTTCAATTATCTAATTTTAAAATTAAATCATTGATCATTGAATGGAAATTGAGAATTGGTTATTGAAAATTAATTATATTGAAATTAACTGCTGTATACTATGACGCAACATATAAACCGATTAAAATATTATCTAAAGAGAAAAGATGGCGTTACCCTCATGGAAATGATGGTGGCGTTTGGAGTGTTTGGGGTGTTTATATCTATTGCGTTGGGTGGATTCATGCAGTCATTACGGAACCAACGTGCCGCCCTGGTATTTATGGAGGCAAACGACGCGGCAAGTATTATTTTTGAAGACATTGCGCGTCAGTTGCGTACTGCAAAAATTAACACCATAAACATATCTCAAAACGCGCTTTCCTTTACGAACTATCAAGGAGATCCTGTGTCGTATGATTTTAATAATAGCGCGCAAAAAACAATTAACGCTTCCATTAGTGTTGATGGGTTCTCTGCTCTGCGTATTGATACCACTACCGTTGGCGCGCCTCCCCGCATAGTGCTGAGTATTCGCATGAAAATTACCGACCCCAGCATTGGGAACCCGGTGTATCAAACATTGCAAACAACTATTAGTCCTCGTTTGTATTACAACCTGAGAAGTATTTCAATATAATATGGAACAAAAAACATCTGCTAAAAATATCATATATAAAAATCGCTCAGGGCAAGCGTTATTAACTGCGGTGGCGGTGATTGGTTCCATTCTACTAAGTATTATTACTATTGCGGGGTATCTTTCTATAAAACGGGTGCAAATTTCACGTACTATTGTGGGGTCGGGAGCTGCTATTGCACAAGCAGATGCGGGTATTGAACAGGGATTAAATACCGTGCTCGCACAACAATATTTTATACAGCACCCCTCAGAAACAAGCGTGACTATTACTACTCAGCAAAGCACCACAACCGTGAGTAAAATATCAAGTCCGTGCACGGGGTATCAAATTGTAGCTAAGGGATCTAGCGCGCAGGGGAGTATACGTGCCATTGAACTGAATTTGTGCCAATAACATCGTATGACTGCAAATCAATCATCTCACACCGCTCACGCAGGCAAGCGGATAGAACAATTGCGTAAATTAATTGCGTACCATCGAACGCTCTACTATACCTTTGACGCGCCAGAACTTTCAGACGCAGCGTTTGATTCACTCGTGCATGAATTAGAGGCGTTGGAAAAGCAATTTCCACAATATGCGCATGCGCACTCTCCTACACAAACGGTTGGGGCCGCGCCACTGGAAGAATTTCAAAAAGCACCACATGAAACTCCCATGCTCTCATTTACCGATGCGTTTTCCCCACAAGAACTCAGCGAGTGGCTTACCAGAGCAGAAAATTACACGCATCAAAAATTATCTACGCAAGAAAATAAAACACCATTATTTTATTGTGAGTTAAAAATTGATGGGCTTGCTATAGAACTTATATATGAAAAAGGAATTCTTATTCAGGCACTTACCCGAGGAGATGGATATATAGGAGAAGACGTGACCGTACAAGTACGTACCATTGCCGATATTCCTCAACAGTTGGAGCAATTGGGTTCTTGGCCGGTTCCTCCGAAAGTTATTATTCGGGGGGAAGTATATCTAACGAAAGATATGTTGTCGCGCATCAACGCGCAACAACAAAAAGAAGGGAAAAAACCATACGCCAACACACGTAATCTTGCTGCCGGGTCATTACGTCAACTTGATCCTACTATTACCGCATCTCGAAAACTACTTTCGTTCCAATATGATATTGCGAGTACATTACCATTTACCGTTGCAACACACGAGCAATACCATCAAGTGCTTGCGTCGTGGGGATGTACGGTAAATCCGCATAACCGGACTGCAAAAGCACTTAAAGATGTATATGCGTTGCGTGATGCATGGGAAAAGAAACGAGACAAGCTAGCCTATGAAATTGATGGATTGGTGGTTTTATTGAATAATAATGAGCTGTTTACGCGTGCGGGAGTGGTGGGAAGAGCGCCACGAGGGGCCATTGCGTACAAATTTAAGGCATTAGAAGCTACTACTATTGTACGTGGGGTGCGGGTGCAGGTAGGGCGTACGGGAGTATTAACACCGGTTGCTGAGTTGGATCCGGTACTGGTGGGAGGGGTTACTATTACCAATGCCACTTTGCATAATTTTGATGAAATTAAACGCCTTGATGTTCGCATGGGCGACACGGTTGTGGTGACTAGGTCAGGAGATGTTATTCCAAAGATCACTCACGTACTTACTCAATTACGAACCGGAAAAGAAAAAGCCATACCTATTCCCACAAAGTGTCCGATTGATGGTTCTTTGGTTGTTGCGGACGGTGTATTTTTAAAATGTTCAAACAAACGATGCGGCGCGCGTAATAGAAATTCTATTATTCATTTTGTATCGCGTGCCGCGTTTGATATACGAGGGTTGGGTAAGAAAATAGTTGATCGTTTCTTAGACGAGGGTCTTATTGGTGATGCGGGAGATATTTTTTTCCTCACACAGGGAGATATTGAAAATCTAGAACGATTTGGTGAAAAATCTGCTACAAATTTAATACAAGAAATTTCCGATGCAGAAAAAATTACTTTAGACAAATTTATATATGCACTCGGAATCCCGCACGTAGGAGAAGAGACTGCACGCACACTGGCAAAAAAAATTCAGCATGATGCTAAAAAATTATCAGTACCGGAAATAATGCGCGTGTTACAGTCGTATTCCCTGGAAATTCTGCAAGAATTACCAGACGTGGGCCCTAAAGTTGCCCAGAGTATATATGAGTGGGTACGTGACACGCACAATCAGATATTAATTCGTAAATTAACCGAGGCACATATTGCACTAACACAAAAATCTCAAAAAACAGGAGGGGTCTTAAAGGGTAAAATTATATGTATCACCGGAACTTTGAGTAATTTTTCTCGCGCGCACGCAAAAACGCTTATTGAAGAGGCGGGAGGAACATTTCATGCAAGTGTTACTGGTAAAGTAAACATAGTAATAGCAGGTGATAACCCAGGATCCAAACTGAATCAGGCAAAAGATTTGGGAATTGAGGTGTGGAATGAACAGATGTTTATACAGAAACTAGGTCTGTGACACAAAAGCCACCGTTCTTAGTAAAAATAATTAACCAAAGAAAGTTATCCACAGATTTTTTGTTTTATTTTTTTTTAAATGCGGTACAATAATAGTATGGCACCTCAACACAATCAATTGACTCGTCGGCAATTTGTATTGCGTTGATATAAATAATTGTTTGTGGCTCGGAATATCCGATGCACAGACTATAAAACAATGCCAGCAAAAAAGAAAAAAGCAACTAAGAAAGTAGCAAAAAAGAAAGTTGCGAAGAAATCAAAGAAAACTAAGAAAGCAAAAAAGCGATAAGAGCTTTTCTCACGTTTTTTAAAACCACCCCGATATACTGGGGTGGTTTTTAGTCTTTATTTTTGTGGCAAACACTGCTACACTGTGAGTAGTATTAGTAATAAGCCATATAATATGCGTATTTCTATAACGGGGACCCGTCTGGAGCTTACCCAAGCTATACAGACCTATGCAGAAAAAAAGTCATCTATATTAAACCGTCTGGTACGATCATTTGAGAAATCTGGCGAATTATTATTACGTATTGAGATTGCTCGTTCTACTCGTCATCACAAAAAAGGAGATGCGGTATATTATGTTGAATTCACCCTTGCTCTTCCTAAGAAGGTAATACGTATAGAGGAGTATGACGCAAATGTACGCGTAGCAATTGATAAAGCTCAGCAACGTATTAAATCTGCATTAACCGATTATAAAAATAAATTTACCGAACACAAGCAAAAAGGAAAGGGAAGTGAGATATAAGAATATTTTTGCTCTTGCTTTTTGAATCTTGTTTTTCTGTTTATGTTTTCTTTTTTTTCATCCAAACCAAAATTCGGAATGGTTCCCGAACAAATAAATATACTTGAGCCACACTATGCATCCAAAAGTGATGCCGATGTGTTGCAAGCAGCTCATGATTTAAAAACAAAAGTAGCACAAGATGGCTTATTAGACGAACACAGAAACCATGCGTTTGCGCTCGTACGTGAGGCGGCAAAACGCACCTTACGGCAGCGTCATTATGATGTGCAGCTTATGGCTGGTGCGGCGCTGGCACAAGGGTTTATTACAGAAATGGGTACCGGAGAAGGGAAAACGCTTGCTTCAACCGCGCCGGTGTTTTTTCATGCGCTCACAGGAAGGGGAGTGCATGTAATTACGGTAAACGACTATTTAGCGCAACGAGATGCGGTATGGATGGGGCAAATATATGCAGCATTGGGTATGCGAACCGCGTGTATTGTGCATGATATGGCGTATGAGTATGATCCGTTGTGGCAGAGCCCCAGTGAGCAAGAATTACAGAAAGAAGATGAATCACGAGACACGAAGGGTAACTTTCATATTGAGCGATCATTTCTACGTCCCATTACTCGTAGGGAGGCATACCAAGCAGATATTGTATACGGAACCAACAGTGAGTTTGGTTTTGATTATTTACGTGACAACCTAGCATACCAAACAGGACAACAAGTGCAGCGAGGTCACTACTTTGCCATTATCGATGAAGTAGATAGTATCCTCATAGACGAAGCGCGTACTCCATTAATTATTTCTGCCCCCGATACCGAGGCAGCTCATTACTATACGCAATTTGCGCACATAGTGAGAGCGCTGAGTCCGGAAACTGATTATGTAGTTGATGAAAAAAATCGTTTTGTCAGTATTACCGATACAGGTGTAGAAGCGGTTGAGCGAGTACTAGGCATTGATAACTTATACGATATGGCGCACGTGCGCTTAGTTCATTATTTAGAAGAATCCTTAAAAGCTCGAGCACTGTTTTTACGTGATCGTAATTATGTAGTACACCAAAATCAAATTATTATTATTGATGAATTTACCGGGCGCATGATGCAGGGACGTCGTTACTCGGGAGGGTTACACCAAGCATTGGAGGCAAAAGAAGGTGTGCCGGTTCAGCAGGAATCAAAAACATTTGCGCAAATCACTATTCAAAATTATTTCAGACTATATGAAAAAATTGCGGGTATGACCGGAACCGCAGAAACTTCGTCTGAAGAATTTAATAAAGTATATGGACTTGAAGTAGTGGTTATTCCTCCAAATAAAAAACGTATACGCGCGGATCGTCCTGACCTGGTGTATCAAAATAAAGAAGCAAAATATAAAGCAATTGTTGAAAAAGTAGCATTATGCGCAAAAAACGGTCAGCCAGTATTGGTGGGAACAACTTCTATTGATGAAAATGAATTACTATCAGAACAATTTTCTCGCGCGGGAATCGCGCACGAGGTATTAAATGCAAAAAACCATGAACGCGAAGGAGAAATTATTGCGCAAGCGGGGCGTGCAGGCAGAGTAACACTTGCCACGAACATGGCCGGAAGAGGGGTGGACATTATTTTAGGAGGAAATCCACCCGACACACAGGAAGCTGAGGGCGTACGGGCCGCGGGAGGATTATTTGTCCTCGGAACACAACGAAACGACGCGCGACGTATTGATAATCAGTTGCGCGGACGATCAGGGCGTCAAGGGGACCCAGGTGAAACACAATTCTTCCTTTCATTGGAAGATGATATGTTTCGTATTTTTGGAGGGGAACGTATACAGCGGCTTATGGGTGGACTGAAACTTCCTCCAGAAGTTCCCATAGAGTCTTCTATGGTAGTACGCGCTATTAATGAAGCGCAAAAAAAAGTAGAGGGACTGCACTTTGATGCGCGTAAACATTTATTGGAATATGATGATGTTTTAAATCGTCAGCGAGTCGCGGTGTATCGGCGTCGGCAAGGAATGCTAGAATCAATTGAAAAAGGAGAAACGGTCCGCGTGTTAGAAGAGATGGTACTACATTTTATTGAGGCGGCAAAGAATGCATATGAACAAGAACAAGCTATAAATCAACCAAGTAATCAACCAGAAACAGTTGAGACTTTTCTAACGACTCGTTTGCAAGCTATAAAGATTTTACAAACTTCAGATACTCTCCACGCAGAAGATATTACCGCTATTGAAGCAGGGGAGTTACCACAAACCATTTCTGCGCAAATAGAACAAGCGGCACAGCACCCCGAGACGGGCGCTCGTATATTGGCATCATTGGATATGTACTGGACCAATCATTTAGAAAATCTTGAAGCATTATTAGAATCGGTTCGTATGCGTGCCTATGGACAACGTGATCCGCTAGTGGAATATAAGCGCGAAAGCTATGAGTTATTTAAGAATCTCATTACCGACGCAGAAACATGGGTGGTTTCAAATGTGTTTGTGTTAACCGATGAACAAATTCGCGCCCAACAACAAGTAGTTACTCTTGCTCCCAGCGCCAAAGACCCACATGCGGGAATTGGCCGTAACGATCCCTGCTGGTGCGGTAGTGGAAAAAAGTTCAAGCGGTGTCATGGCATGAACACCAACTAAATCCTAATTAAGCTTTGTTTTTTTGGAGTTATTACGCTTATCATAAAGCGCAGTCCCGTAGTGAAACAAAGTTTCTACTACCAGGATAAGAAATGTCATGGAGTATAACATATAGGATGGGGGATGTAACATATACGGTAAAAATTGACAGAAAAACATCTCACGTGCTATAAAGTAATTAGCTCATTGTATTCAGAAGCAAAGATTGTTTGAAATCATAACCAATCTCTACCACTGAATAATATACTTCTTCCATAAAAAATCTGGAGGTCGCTATGAAAAGGCGATATATTTGGTTTACGGTATCATATTTGTTTAAATTCTTTTCTATATTCTTTACGGGCATGTTTGTTATAAACATGTTTGTACTATTTTTCATGCTTATAGGAAGAACAAAAGATTTGTCTATTGCAGAAGCGCTGGATATATTAAAAATCTCTTCAATAGTTACCACAATCCTTATTGTTCTAGGGGTAATTCTCTCTAATTCTCTAAAAAGGGATATTTCCCGTATGATGAGATTTTATCCTCCTATAATTAAGTTCCACATAAAAAAAGCTTTGGAGGAATGAAGTGCTTAAAAGCCGCTTATATAGTGGCTTTTTTCTTACCCAAAACACTTGACAAACAAGCATGTTCTGTGGTATTATCTAGTCAGTGCTATAAAAAAGTTTTCTATTTATTAGAAATCAATAACACAAAGAATAAATCATTCAAGGAGGTATATTATGAAGAAACTAATCATTTCTTCGTTTATCTTGTTGCTATATTTATATTCGTCCACGGTTCTAGGGCAGATTTCAATCGTGCCGAAATATTTTTCGGCGTATGGAAACCCAGCGGTTGCAGTAATTGTAAACAATGGGTATGCAAACTTTACCGTATCTGGAGGATCTGGAGATAATGGACTTGGATCCCAGATTCTAGAAAACGAGTCCCGTTGTAAGGGATTCACACAATGTAGTGGCAAAAATTTGATCGTACGGGTTCGTTTAAGTGGAATTCAAATTTTCTCGCAGGACGCCTCTATTAATATTATCCCCATCGGCGCGAATGATGTTAATCTGAGCACCAGCGAAATTTTGAAAAAATATGCCATGCACATGGTCGAGAAGGGAGCAAGGGTACAGAATCTAATTGTTCCAATCAACTCTCTTTCCACAAATTTTTCAAAAATTACGGTTCCGGTTTACGATCCAAATTCAAACATTGCTCAAGTTGCTTTCATAACAACTGCCAGTTCGACAGGTAGTCCATTTTTTGCAAGCCTGTCGTTTGATGTAGATAGCATCCATGTTATTAGAAACGATGGAACGCAAACATTTGTTGGATCACTTGGCAACGCGTCCGTTATTACGGATGTGCGAACCAATGATGCTATACCAACTGAATTCAGTCTTGCGCAGAACTACCCTAATCCATTCAACCCGACAACGAACATCAGATTTGATTTACCAAAGGAAAGTAATGTTACCTTGAGGGTTTACAACATCCTCGGTGAGGAAGTTGCTACCCTGGTTAACAAAGTTATGCCCGCGGGACAGCAAGTAGTTACATTTAACGCTTCGCAGTTAGCAAGCGGAATGTATATCTACAGAATGGAAGCCGGTAACTTTGTCCAAGTGAAGAAGATGATGTTAACAAAGTGATAGCCTCTTACGAAGTCCGACTTCGTAAGAAAGATGTGTGTGGTGAAATAGATAAAAAGAGCTACACACGATGACGTACCTTGAAAATAGGGTCTGGAGTATTTTCTCCAGACCTTTTTATTTACCCATATTTATAATAGTTGTCACAAATATAGGATGGGGAGTATGTTGGTGTTGCATTTTAATAATTTCAACACCTTGCATCTAGTTATACACACCAAATGTTTTATTTAGTTACAAAATAAGGTATACTATACATACCTAACACATTATAAATAAGTTATGTTTACACACATGAACAAATCAAAGGGATGGCTATGGGCGTTTATTGCTCTGGTCGTTGTGGTGGTAGTTTTGGTCGTACTGTGGATTGTGGGAACGTTTTCATCTTCATACTACGCGGTGTATCTTAATACCGGCGATCTGTATTTTGGAAAACTTTCTCCGTTTTCAGATACACTTTCTAACGCATGGTATATCCAGCGTGATGCGCAGAGCCAGTCATTGGGACTTGCAGACTTTTCTAAAGTTGCGTGGGGAGCAGAAGGGACTATTAAATTAAACGATAAAAACGTGGTATGGATGGCACAGCTTTCAGATAAAAGCCCCATTGTTCCGGTTCTTAAGGGAGAAGCTCCGGCAACGCCACAAGGAGCAGCACCCCAGCAACAAACTCAAACTCCAGCACCTCAGTCAGAAAAGAGCACCAGTACTTCTAGTAGATAAGATAAGACAGTATAAAAATAAAAATCCGCCTTTAGAGCGGATTTTTATTTTGAACTTACTCTCCTTACTTTGATGATCGTCAAAGTAAGGGGAGTAAGAGATGAATATGTTTTTATTTGACGGTGAGCTTTCCCAAAAGTTTAGTTCCTTGGGGGCATGCTTTATTACACATGAGATCAAATGTTCCAATAGCATTTACACTTACGCTCATATTAATAGTTGCTTCAGGAGCAATAGAGGGGGTTTGGAGTCCCAACTCTTGCGAAGACACGTCTATAGGAACCCCAGCTTTATTGGTTATATTAAGTTGGGCCATACTTCCTTCTCGTACGATAATTTCAGAAATACTGAAACCCTTAGTGGTTGCTAAAATATTGTAGGTATTTAATTTAGTTCCTTTACCGTCAGATAAATCAAATGAATTGCTTGGGCGAGTAAGTCCTTCTCGGGTAAATTCATCAACCACTGGTTCTGGAGGAGTTTGTGCTTGTGTATTTTGTGCCGGAGATTGCTGAGTAAGTTGCCCTAAGTCTGCGGGTGCTTGTGTTGCTGTTGTTGGGGGAGTTTGTGTTTGTGCTACGGGCGCTTGCACCGATTGAGAAGGAAGGAGCACATACCACACCAAGAATG
>JAKBUF010000016.1:0-2410 GCA_021844025.1 bacterium
AAATAACCCCTTGCGGGGATTATTTCATTTTGTTGCGGGAGCCGGATTTGCACCGACGGTCTTCAGGTTATGGGCCTGACGAGATACTACTTCTCCATCCCGCGATATTATTTTATTACCTCCTTATGTCTGAAATGTACAGTTCTATAATTCTCCTGCTTTTCATCTTTTTTAGGTGCCTCTCAAATTTTATCGCCTCTCTTTTACTTACAAAGTCTCTTGTAAAAACAATTTTCCATGGCATTCCTCCTCTAGTCCACCTACTTCCTCCTGAATTATGTTTTGCAATGCGCGCGCTTACGTCGCCCGTATAACCAATGTAATACGTATCAAGTTTATCGCTTTTAAGTATGTATGTGGTAAACACGTTCAGGCGGTCTTTCCGACTATATGTCGGAACGAGATACTACTTCTCCATCCCGCGATATAGGTAGAAAATAAGCTGTTTTATCAGCTTTTATTATATTCTATATCACTACGTATTTTTTTGCAAGCCCTAGGATTCCACGGTAACGTGAGTAGTATACGTGCTTTCTTTATTTCCACTTACCATGGTAAAGACCACCGTGTACTGCCCTTGTTTTTGCCACACGTGAGTAAATATAAATGTATCTTTTATAGCTATATTTGTTTCTGATTCTGTAATACCATCTCCCCAATCAATAGTGTAACTCAATTGATCTTGGGTTGAGCTTGCAAAGGTATTGTGTACTGCAAACGAGGCCACATCCCCGGGGTGGATTACGTAACTAATAAGAAGCGAATTTGTGGTGGTTCCACTATTATTGGCACTAAGTCCCAATTTATTTTGCACCGATGATATAGTCTCTTGCGCCACACTTTTTGCCTTATCGTTGAGCGCTGAGGTAGTACTACTTATTACCGAAGAAATAAGATTGCTTCCCTGGTCTTTAATCCAAATTCCCGCGTTTTGTACTGCTTCCCATGCGCTGGTTCCTATAGTGTGCAACGTGTCTCCAATAGTAGTACTCGTACTTACGGTAGAAGTGCTTGCGTGTGCCGGTGCTGATATTAATTTACGTGCCCCCGCTCCTGTTTCTAAAAAAGAAACCTTAAACGAATTATTGTTCCCAAAAAGAAAATAAGCACCCACCAGTATTCCCCCTATTACCAGTATGGCGATAAAAAACTTTGCCATATACTGAAGTATATCACATAATATGATACTATAAACGGCATGCGTACCACACTAAGCAGTAAACAGGTAAAAGATATGATTATATATGCTCGCTCCCTGGCGGGCGTTTCATATAAACGTGGAGCAGATATTTCTCACGGGCATTCACTTGATTGTTCTAGTTTTACCCAGCACATATTTCAACAAGTCGGTATAGACCTTCCTAGAAGTAGCGTCTTGCAGGCAGTCGAGCCACAAGGAATACTTCTTGTTCCTCACTCCACCATATCATACAAACCAGGAGACCTTCTGTTTATGAGCAGTGATCGTGGTTATTATTTTGATGAAGCGTTTGCTGGAAAACATGTGTGTGTTGGGCACACGGCATTATATATAGGCAATGGTCTTGTTATACACGCTCGCCAAAGTGCGGGAGGGGTTATAATCGAAAAATTAAAAGACCTACAAAAAGACCCCCACTATAAAACGGTCGCGGTGCGACGCTATACTGTTGCTCGACCAATATATACAGTCCCTGCCCGATCACAGTATCATGCTATTTCCGATTTGTTTTGGAAACAACATTCGTGCGGTATTGTTTCGCTTGGTATGGTGCTTGAGTTTTATAAGAAGAACTTTAAAACATATGACCAATTGTTAAACCAAGGAATCCGCATGCGCATCAGACAAGAGGGGGTGGGGTGGATTCATGCGGGCCTCGCGCGTCTTGCGCAAAAATATGGTTTACGGGGAGTGTCGTATGACTGGTATCGAAATTCAGACAGTGATGCGTTTCTTAAGCTGACCTCATTACTTGAATATGGACCAGTTATTGCTTCTATATACAAAAATCTTAATCCAAAAAATGGTGGGCATCTTATAGTGGTAACCGGTTATATAAATGGACACATATACTATAACGAGCCGGACTCACATAATATAAAAATTATACGGAGAAAAGTATCAAAGGATCGTTTCGTGCGCGGGTGGAAAAAGCGTGTTATTTGGGTTCATGAGTGAGTTTATGGAAGTTGATTTTTTATAAAAAAAAGATACACTGAACAAGCGTATCGAATGGACTGGTAGCTCAATTGGTTAGAGCATCCGCCTGTCACGCGGAAGGTTGCGAGTTCAAGTCTCGTCCAGTCCGCAACCGTAAGGTTGTCCCGATTTCATATCGGGATCGCCCGCGCCGCAGAAATTCTCTGTATCATTTTATTGTTATGGCTTAGTTGGTGCGGAATCTAAGCAAGAAGGTTATTTCAACTTCAC
>JAKBUF010000016.1:2510-12648 GCA_021844025.1 bacterium
TAAGAGCTTGCTTCTTTAGGAAGTGTAATACTCGTAAACACAAATACCACACCGGCTACAATAAGTAATAGGTGGTGAGCCACGCTAGCAAACTCCTGATCAATTCCAAAGAAAGTTAAAAACTCCGTAAGAAAACTCGCAATCAATAAAATAATTGCAATCATGGAAAGATCATAGTAGTTCTTAAAAAATGAGCCTACTAATGATCGGTTCGCGCGGCGATTTACATATAACAAAAGACCGCCAACCACGACCCCCAATATCCCAATGATAATACTCTCTAAAGATGTCATGTGTGTTTATGATTAATATAATAAGTATAACAAAAAATAAAAAATAAAACACCAGAATCAGAACACTATTCTACAAAAAGTAGGTGGGGCTAGTAGGTTACCCATGAAAATCAGCGCAACTACATAATTTCTAGTTTATTTCTGTTGCCGCTCTGCGCAGATAAGCCGTCAATATATCCTTTCATCTTATAAGCGAGCTTTCTACTATTAATTCTAACGCTCATTGTTCCAAATGGAAGAAAATTGTTCGCTCTTTTAAAACGACTGGCGGAACTAGCTTGGTCTGTAATAAAAAATCTATCCATAGGCAATTTTGTTATTTTTGACCAAAATTGCTTTGCTTCCGTCTCGTTAATGTTCCTGTGTAGTTGGATACCTGCTCTTATTTTCTCTTCTTTAACTTCTAGAATTTCCCTCACAAAACGAAGAAATAGAGCTATTAGTTTCGGATCTGCATTTGCAATCGCGAGCCTGTTAAAATTCACTCCCTCCTTAACTTTTGCTCCCTCTCCCCAATACAAAGCAATACCCAAAAGAAATAGGTCTCTCTTTTTTATCGCGCTTATTTCTCTTCTGGCGGTCTTATATATTATTCTATTTTCTGTGCGTACTTTTTCTGTTCTTTTTTTATTAAATTTGGACAATCTCATATCTCGGTCGCGTTCGATCTTGTTCTTCATATGCTCCTTAACATGATTGTCCAATATAAGGTCCTTGAACCAATAACTAAGAGTTCCTTTTGATTTTATATGTAATATTTTTTTTATTTCACCATAACTTTTTCCTTCTAATCTAAGTCGGCGTGCCGCTTCTCTTTTTTGTGGGGGAATAGAGTTTTTCATATAATATTCGGACTTACGAATAAGGTTAATTATATCATATTCTGAAGTACTAAACCATACAAAAATACCCTCACTATATGAGAGTATTCTACTTTTGTGACCTCAACGAGATTTGAACTCGTATTACAAGGATGAAAACCTTGCGTCCTAACCGGGTTAGACGATGAGGCCTTATAAATTTTTGCAAAATTTAATATCTAATTACCAATGTTCAATTTTCAAAAAGGTTCTAGAATACAAGACGGCAAAAACATTTACCAACACGTAGGTTAGTAATTAAAAAAAGAGATTTACTTCATCCACACAATTGACCACGTGGGTTTCCCCACGTGGTAATTGAAGCAGAAAAAGAGTTAATAATCAAGCTATTATTCTGATTCGGCACGCGAGGCGTCAACGTGCGCATGTGGACGCTTGGGCACTACAAACAAAGCAACAATATACGCAATAATAAACGGCAATAAACCGGTTGCAAATGCCAAAAATATAAAGAATACCCGAATTATTACCGGATCAATATCAAAATATTCCCCTATGCCACCTAATATCCCCGCAATGACTTTATTATCTTCCGAACGATATAATTTTTTCATAATGTTTTTATTTTGTGCTCGGAGTGGGACTCCTCTTCCTTCAAATTATTTCAGCGTTCACTTTGTAAACAGGAAATAATTTTTACCCAGAGCCTGGGTTTTGAAAAACACAAAGCAGTTTGTCTTTTTCAAATACCCTTCTCGTCCCACTTACAACAAAAATGAAATAGATATATTTCACAAATATATCACTTCACTTTGTGCTCGGAGTGGGACTCGAACCCACATGACCTTTCGATCACAACATTTTAAGTGTTGCGCGTATACCATTCCGCCACCCGAGCTTTCTTATTTCTCCCCCTGTAGAGACCCTCTAAACTATGGCAGTTAGGACACAAAATTTCAAGGTTATTGATTCTATTATCATGACGATCGCCGTTTTTGTGATGTAGTTCTAATGGTAAATATCCATCCATACTTCTCTTCGCCCATCCACATTTTTCACACGCTGGTTTTTTGAATCCTTCTCTGAATAATCTATTCTTCAGTTTAAAACTTTGAAAATAGGAATTTCTTACTAAAATGTCTTTCAGGGGAATCTTTGGTTTCCATTTTATTTTCATTCCCTTATTCCACCCCATTCCCTTAAAGTGGTCTGTGGAAATTCTAAACTCTTTTATATATTTTTTAATTTGCTCATAGTTTCCACCAGCTTCGACTAGTTTCAATTTACCAAGAACTTGTCTGGTACTTGTTGAGTTTTTTACCGCCCTTCTTAATTCTTCTTCTGTCCAAGTTCTACCTCTCATTGCATTATTATATAATGGTAGACAAATAAAAACAAGTATTTTTATGAGGTTTCTTTTGAGGCCACGGCGGGATTTGCACCCGCGGATGTCGGTTTTGCAGACCGAAGCGTTAGCTACTTCGCCACGTGGCCAATCACAACTATTACTCTATCACAAATTTGGAGTTATTTTCAAAACTCCCCGCTCCTTAACTTCAACTTTCCACCTTCCACTTGACCGTCTATATAAAAACCAAGAATGGCGCGCCCCGTATTATTTACCCCGTTACTTGAAATCAACCGGCAGACCCTATCAAACTACTATAGAGTTTAATACATTATACTTAAGTAACGGGGTTTACAGAAAAATAATATGGGGAATTTTCTTTACCTTCATTTTTTTCAGTAGTGCGTAGGCAAAGTCTCCCGCACGACGGTTTAGATCTTTTATTACTGCGTCACGTTTTTCATCGGGAAACACCGCAACCGAAATAAACGCTTGATCATTTTCGGTATCAATACGTACGTTGGTAATAGTAATTAGTACATCGCCATCTTCAACGTCGCGCACAATAGCATCGGCAAGTAATTGCTCCATAATGCTTTCCATGCGCTGAGTTCTATACACGCTCATATTATTCTTCAAATTCAACTAATATATGATCCCCCACTTCTAATTGGACGGGGGTCTCTATCATAAGTCCGCATTCACTTCCTTCCTCTACTTTTTTACAATCCATTTTACCACGCTGTAAGTTAGTAATACGTCCGTGCCCTATTGGTTCTTCGGCGCGTACAATGGTGCATTTATCTTGTAGCAATAAATATCCTTCTAACACTTTTCCTCCTACCACCCACTTTTTATTTTTATTACTAAACACTGCCAATAATTCCAAAATGCCTGCCACCTTTTTTTCATTTGCGTGTTTGTCCATAGTTTCCACCTGTTCAATAAGCCGATAAATAATATCAGATGAAATAATTTTAACGTGCTGAGCGCGCGCTAAGTTTTCTGCTGGTTTAGTTGTTTTCACGTTAAACGCAATAATAGAGGCCCCCGTGGTACTTGCGAGTTTTACATCGCCATCAGTTACTTCTCCAATAGTTTGTGAAACCACTCGTAATTTCAGATTATTCAGTGGAATGCTTTCCAGTACCTGCACTAACGCTTCAAGCGAACCCAAAACATCTGCTTTTACAATCATACGTATAGTTTTATCATCGGGTTCAGATAGTGTTGCTTGGGTTTCTTTTTTTTCTTGTATTGCAAGATCAGGTTGTACCATAGTGCTCACCTCGGCTCCCGTTATAAATTCTTCTCCGGCTTTCGGTAGTGTTTCAAATCCGGTAATCCGAAACGGACTTGAAGGAAACAACTCTTGCGCGCGTTCATTTAAAAAGTTTTCTAGTGTGCGAATTTTCCCACACGCGCTTTTGGTACAAATTTGTTCCCCGGCGCGCAATGTTCCATTTTTTACAATACCTGTCACCGTAATGCCTCGTTGACCATCGCGACGCGATTCTAAAATAAATCCGCGAGCTGGTGCGGTATAATCGCAGGTGAGTCCCTCAAACTCACTCATTAAAACTATGTGATCTAGTAATTCATCTATACCCGTTCCTTCTTTTGCTGAAATCTCTACCCACGAAACATCTCCTCCATATTTTTCTAACAACACTCCGGCGGCGGTTAATGATTGTTTGGTTCGTTCTGAGTCGGCATTATTTTTATCAATCTTATTAATTGCCACCACAAAAGGAGTTTTTCCAGTTTGTAAAATTTCAATTGCTTCTTTGGTTTGTGGTTTTACTCCATCATCTGCGGCAACCACTAACACCGCCAAATCTGCAATGTGTGCTCCCCGCTGACGCATGTTAGTAAATGCTTCATGCCCCGGGGTATCAATAAAAGTAATTTTTTTATCTTTCCACGTAATCTCATACGCACCCGTTGCCTGAGTAATACCACCCGCTTCACGTTCCGCAACCCGTGTTTTACGAATATAATCAAGCAACGTGGTCTTGCCGTGGTCAACGTGTCCCATAATCACCACCACCGGCGGGCGGGGAGTGCTTGGGGAAGCTTGATTTTGTGCGGAGTTTTGCGACATGGGTTATACCATATCAAAAACATGCATAAATAGCAAGTTTTTATGCCTGTTTTAATTAAGAACGTAACTTACGTATGGCGGAGAGGGGGAGATTCGAACTCCCGGGGGATGTTACTCCCCACAGCTTTAGCAAAGCTGCACAATAGACCACTCTGACACCTCTCCAATAAAAAAATCATACTTTTAAATGAACAAAAAATCAACTATACTTTTACTAAATAAACGCATGCCAACAGATAAAAATGTAATAGATTCATATAGTGACTATGCCGAGCAATGGGCCAAGCGGAGACGTGATGGGAAAAACATTGCACATATGTATCTTGAAAAACCGGCAATGTACGGGAAAATTCCTAATCTGACCGGAAAAAAAGTTTTATGTGTTGGATGTGGCACAGGAGAAGAGTGTGATTATTTGCAGTCACGGGGGGCTCAAGAGGTTTTGGGGATTGACGTATCCGAAGGATTAATTAAGTATGCGCAACAAAGTTATCCTTCTATAAAATTTCAAGTTATGGACATGGAGAAAATGGGTTTCCCTGACAACTCTTTTGATTTTATTTATTCTAGTCTTGTGTTGCACTATGTGAATCCCTGGGTTACCGCGCTCACGGAGATACGACGAGTTTTAAAAGATAATGGAACATTTTTGTTCTCTACACATCATCCAGCGGTATGGGGAGGAGAACGAACACGAACAGAAAAAGAGAGGGATTCTCTTTTAGGATATAAAAAACACCTAGATACAAACACATGCGAAACAGTTGGGGATTATTTCAATACACGAAAAATAGACGATGTATGGTTTGGAAATTTTAATGTTTCATATTATCACCGGCCACTGAGCGATATATTTAAAGATATTAAACTATCGGGTTTTGAGATTTTAGATTTTCTTGAACCAAAGTCTGTTGATACGGTAAAAGATATAGACCCTGTTTTTTGGGAGATACATCAAAAAATACCTCTATTTATGATTTTTGAGTTGAAGAAAAAAACTGAAAATTCTGGTGACCTGAGTGTATTGGTGAGTACTTCAAAATAGTGCTATATTATTTATATAGCACACAAATAGGAGCCAATATGGACGAATGTATTTGTCCAAAGAAATGTGACTGTCAGAACCCTCCCCCAAAAAATTGGGGCGGGAAAGAAGGGACATATCTAATAAGCAATTTATGCCCCGAACACAACAAATCCCCCGATCCAGATCCTGACTGTCCGGTCTGTAATAAAGACACAGACAATTATTCTTCTTGCCGTGTATAACACGGCAGTTTTTTATTCCTCACAACGACCTGTGTATATTAGCGAGCGTTTCAAAATAGTACTAACATACACCCATCAAACCCTGCCATTGGAGCACTGAGCTCGAGTGACCCACCAATAATTTGCTCTCACCGAGAAGTTCCAGTATACTTCCCTACATAATAATTAATTTTTTATATGTATGGGGATAATTATTTTGATCGGAGTTTTGGGAGCTATTATCAGCGCTATTGTCGGGACTTTTTGGTATTCAAATGCAACTCCTATGGGGAAGTGGCATATGCAGTATCTTGGTTTTGATACATTATCAGAAGAAGAAAAAGCAAAAAAAATCGCTGAAGCAAAACCGCGCATGTGGAAGAATTACTCGGCGCAGATGCTGTTATCTTTTATAACATCACTTTTTATTGCGTTTGTTACCAGTTACACGGTTCAAAATGGAGGCCCGGCAAGTGCAACTTTCTATTATATAGTAACAATTTGGCTTGCTTTTACTCTACCCATCATTGGACAAAGCATCTTATGGGGGACTTCAGAAGGTAGTCTTGCGTGGAAGAGATTCTTCTCAGACAGCTTATCTAATTTAGTCACCTTTTTCATTATTGCGTTAGTGGCGGTCTTGATAATTAAATAACCGGTGCCCATTGTATCTTTGATATTAAAAATAAAATCCGCCCTTGTGGCGGATTTTATTTAGTATATTATGGTTAATATGCAGAAATATGATGAGTTACAAATAGCTATAGACACCGCAAGAAAAGCTGGTTCAATTCTTCTGCAACACTACGGCACTGAGTTGGATATTAAAACAAAAGAAAATAATACTCCTGTTTCAAATGCAGACCATGCGGCGAATGATTTTATTATTAAAAATCTTACAGCTCATTTCCCTTACCCAATCCTCTCAGAGGAGTCCGTTGATGATAAAAAGAGGTTGCACATGGAGAAGGTGTGGGTTGTTGACCCCCTTGATGGCACAAAAGATTTTATAGAAAAAACGGGTGAATTTACTGTTGCTATTGGTTTGGTAGAAAATAATCAACCTATATTGGGCGTTGTTTATAGGCCAACCACTCAGGAACTATTTTACGCAAAAAAAGAAGGTGGCTCATTTAGAGAAGTAGAGGGTAAGCCCCAAAAACTATCCGTTACCACCACTGGTTCTGTTTCTGATGCTAAGTTTGTGATATCTAAATTAGATAGTAAACATACAGGATATATGGATAGAATAGGAGCAGTAAACAGGATGCGAGTGGGAAGTGCAGCTTATAAAATATGTAAAGTTGCTCAGGGTGAATATGATGCTTATTTTGTGATAAAATCAAGAATGTCGGAATGGGATGATTGTGCCGCGGGACTTATTTTAGCAGAAGCGGGTGGTGTGCTGTCAGATATTTTTGGAAATTCTTTATTATATAACCAAGACAATACTTCTCGAACACGTGGGACGATTGCGAGTAATAAAAATCTTTATACCAACCTTCTTCAAAAAATTGACCCTATCGCAAAAGAAGAATACTCGTCTTTATAGGGATTCCATGGTATACCTTATACATAAATATATTTAAGTTAACTTTTGTCTTGATATGTTTGAATGTGAAACAATAAAAATCCCGTTTAAAGAAACGGAGATCTCCGTTGGGGTGTACCGAGATCATAAGCACAATAAGAAAGATGTTTTATTTCTTCATGGAATGGGATCAAACACAAAAGATTCCTACGAAAAAATTCTTGATAAGTTTCCTAAAGATCGGGTCTGTGCCATTGATTGGCTGGGGCACGGGGCAACCACAAAGTTATTTAGAAAAAAAGATACCTACGGCGCACAGTATATGACAGATTATCTGGAAACGGTAATAGATGCCTTAATAAAGGAGAATATTTTAGACGAAAAATTCTTTGTTATTGCGAATTCTATGTCTGCAATTCCTATTGCATATCTTTACCCGCGGTATGAGAAACATATAAAGAAAATAGTATTTATAAACCCTGCGGGGATGGATAAAAAAATGGGATATATTTTTGCATTCTTTAGTGGGTTTATAACAAAAAACATTGTTCTCTCTTGGATGTCTTCTTTTTTAGTCTCCAACAAAAAGGCTCGAAAAATCTTACAAAAAAATTTAAGGGTAAAAGATTGGGGTATAATTGTTTCAAAATACGCCAATATGGGCTACGACTATCTAGGGCATATGAAGAGGACTCATTATATACCGGAGTTGTTTGAAAAAATAAAAAAGCCTGTTTTGTTAATATGTGGAGAAAAAGACTCTATTTTCACCAAAAGAGAATACTTAAACTTTGCGCTTGAGCATGGGTGGAGTGTTTGTGTTTTGAAAAAGGAGGAGCACACCCTTGGGAAGGGGGACCCGGTTGAGATGGATAAGAAAGTAGAGGAGTTTTTATTCTAGCGACATAGGGATATAATAACCACATGGACATATTAGACTCATCAACCCCAGTCAGAAAGCGAAAAAGAATCCCCCTCTCTTTTATATTGATTCTTATTGGTATTGCGGTTATAGCAATCGGTATTAGTTTATATGCCAATACCACCCCCTCTCCCGTAACACCCGGCGCCGATAATACTAGCCAAGATCAGAATCGGGTTACTATATATAGCACCCTTGACCCCAATTCAAATAATCCCAATATACCCATCTCATCAAACACAAAACAGAATTCTCAATATCAATTTTCTTCGTCATACCAATCTCCACAACCGAACAATCAACAATCGCCTACCCCCTCATCATACATTTCAATTACGTATCCTACCGCAAATCAAACTCTTATTAATGATCCTTCATACCACACTCCTCTTGCTATTATTCAATGGACATCAAAAAATACCCCGGGAACTTTTATTTCTATTGATTTACAGGATCAAAGCGGAACAATAATAAAAACCATTACCCCCAACACCCCCAATAACGGCAACTATGCCTGGTTTTCTAATACAACCATTCCCAATGGTGAATATCGTATACATATTCGCGCACTCACCGCAAACGGAGTCACAGCAGAAAATACTGGTGATTCTTTTGTAATTGCTTCTCCTGATGCTTCACAACATCCCACAGGAGGCGTGTGGCAAACCTATAGCAATCCACAATATAAATTCTCATTTCAATATCCGGAGAGTTTTTCATTCACTACTTTTACCGCTCAACCGGCAAATACCACCCTTGCTCTTATAACATTCACCACTATTAATTCATATTTTCGATCAACTGATCCCTACAACCCAAACCCAATTGTAGCAACCGACGCTACCATTGCCGTTTCCGCATATCCCACAACCTCAACCGCCTGCAACGCCACTCCCCCAAGCCCCAACGAGTCCGGGTATGTGTATATATATGGAGAAACTACTGCTTTTCAAGGACTTTATTCGCAATTTACTAAAACCACTTTAGGATCTGTATCTGTAAATTCAAAACAACGGACTGATTCTCGTATGTATCGCACCTTCCGCAACGGTCTTTGCTTTTCATTACAATTTACTGTTCACACCACTGACACAAGCGACTCGGGAATTGGGTCGCTCTACCAAGTGCAAAAGTATCTTACGGTGCCATTTGCTATGATGGAACAGTTGGTTTCTTCATTTAAATTCTTATAAAAATTGCGGTGGCGAATTTCTTTATAGGGAGTATACTAATTGTATGAATCGTTTTTTTATTGTTGTTATTGGTGTCGTTGTATATATGGGAATTAGTTCACCACTGGCGCTGGCGGCGACCGGATCGTGTACTTCTCTTACTCAAATGCTGGTGTATGGAGACAACGGACCACAAGTACTTGCATTACAAAACTATTTGTATGCAATTGGGTATATGAGTGCAACCCCCAATGGACATTTTGGCCCCGCTACCCTTGCCGCAGTAAAGCAATTTCAATCTGCACATCAAATAAGCGCAATTGGCACCGTGGGTCCCTTAACTCGTGCAGCTATTGAAAGGGTAAGTTGTATTGCTTCTTCTCAGAATAATCTCCCTTCTACAACACCCCCACCCACCACCAACACCACACCCACTCCCCCAACAACATCAACTTCTCTTATAACCGCTCCTCGTTTAGGAGAAATATTAACTACCGGCAAAACCTACACGGTTACGTGGACCGGAACATCAAACGGCATGGGATATACTATTTTATTAGAAGGCCCCAATGGAGTTGGTGCCGGATACGTTGCGGTGGGAGCATTTCCAAATCTTTCTTTCACTTGGAAAATCGGGACGGTTCTTTCTTCTAATACACCAGTTGCTCCGGGTACGTATCGCTTGCGCATTATAGACAC